>JAFGSO010000135.1 GCA_016934605.1 Calditrichota bacterium
GTTCGAAGGTGCAAAAACTGCTGTACGAGCCTGTCCAAGCAGGTGATTCCGGGAATAGGTCATCTTCAAAAATGGAATTGAAATTTGTCTGAAACAGTTGAAATTGCCATGGGAATCATTTCCGGCAATGATACCGATCTTGCGACCACTCAGAAGGAGCTGAATCCAGAAGTTTCTGGTTTCCTCAAACCAGGAATCATGCAGGTCGTTTGCTATCTGAATGGCGTTTAACCTGCTGTTCTCCAAGTCTTTCCGGCTCCAGATGCCGCGGTTCAGCATGATTTTCTGAGAAAGAGGCGGTTTTTCCCGGGGATGGGCAGCTATGGCAATAGAATTTTCTGAGCGTTTACTGAGCAGTTGCTCCACCGAAAGTTCCGGTTTCCGATGCAGGAGCTTTTCGGCGCTGTCCCCGCTGCCCGGATAAAATTCCGGATCATTCAGGATCAGACAATGCACATTCTGATCACGCTGGTTACCGGCACTGACTTCTTCTCCCGCAATCAAGACAAAATCCGGATATTTTTTTTGCAGATCTGCCACTTCTTCCCATAATTTTTTCCATTTTGCCAGATGAATATCGTTTTGAAGATAGTCATCGGTCTCATCATCCAGATCATAAGAATGATCCGTCACCGCCAGGAAATCCAGTCCGCAGGCCTGTGCTGCAATCACCGTGTCCTCCAGAGAGGCTCCGAATTCCACCTGATCCCGGGTGTAGAGAGTATGAACATGAAGATCCCCCCAATGCCAGTTACTGTCGCAGGGTAAGGGATCTTTTGAAACACGAATAATGAATGGAGGATGCGGGATAGCGGCATAATTATCCTGTATCAGCTCTTTCTGCTGCCGGAGGGAATTCTGATAATTCAACTTAGCGGTGATTTCATAGATGCCTGGTTCCGGGAAAAGCTCGGACGACAGCGGAATAGTCCGACGGTAAAATTTTTGGTTAATATCCTGATTCAGGAATTCTTTAAATTGCTTGGTGGTTCGGCGGTGAACAGGGGAGATCTCTATTTCGGCCTGAAATAATTTAACGGGATAAAGATGCGAATCTTTTAGCATCAGAAACAGGGGTACGGGTTGTCCCCAAAGAATCCGATGCGGAAGATCAAACAGAATTTCAGGCTCTTTTTTATGAAGCAAACTGGGAAATCCTGAAAAACGGTAATGAATTTCGGCATAACCGAATACCGGAAGGATAAAAAGAATGAAAAACAAAATTTCCCAATCCAGATTCATTTAAATATCAGTCCCATTTTTTTTCCAGGCAATAAATTGCAGGAAGCAGTTGCAAGCTTTTTTCTCATAAAACAATCAAATTAATACGGCTATGCCTGTTCACCAAATTCCAAATTAATCGTCCAGGTTTTCAGAAGAATTTATTCCGAACATTTTCAACCACTCTTTAACCTCTCTGTCGCTCAATTCCCTGTCGGGAATATCAGTCTGTTTTTTTGAGGGTTCTTCCGGTTGAATTTTCTTCCAGAAGTCCCTGGCAGTCATCATGCTGGCGCCATGGTCCCGGGCGGTATGCTGTATGGATTGATCCGAACTGACTACTATGATTGTTCTTTGACCTGAATCGTGCCTGACAATATCCTTTATAACATCATCTGCTTCTTTCTGACCACTTGAAAAAACAACCCGGATTCCGGGATAATTTCTTCCCGGTTGTGAATGTGGATCAATACTTCCGTCAAAAACAACGATAACAGCTGCCTCCCGTAATAAATGGCTGGACCTGATAAGCTTCAGGAGATGTTCTCTCTGTTGTTCCAGGGTTGGCATCCTGAAAAAAACAGATGTTTGTTTCTTAATAACATTATATCCGTCTATCAGATAAATTTTACCGGCCATAAGTCAGATAAATTTTCATTCGTTTGTTTATGGTAGAAAACGATGATAAAGTTTTTTTGATCCAAAAAGTCTGCGCTTTCACTGCCTATGATTAAATACTTCCCGAAATGGATGATTTCCGCAACATGGCTTCAACAGCCAATTTTCCGCTCAAAACGGCTCCTTCAATGGTGGCCGGCAAACCGGTATTCACCCAATCTCCCGCCAGGAAGAGGTTTTCAATCTCTGTTTCAAAGGCAGGTCGTTTTTTAAGGAAAACCGTATCCTGAGATACAGTAGCCCTTTTTTCAGTAACAATTTTAAATTTCACTATTTCATGATTCGCACCGCTTAATTTTGATAATTCTGAGGCCAGCAGGTTTATCATTTCATCACGGGAATAATCGTTGTAATAGTGAGCGGCACTGATAACAGCTGCATATCCCGCCAACTTGGTTTCCTGTTCCATTTTGGGATGTGGAAATATCCAGTGAAACGGTGATGATATCAGCAAAAGAGGAAATTGAAATGGCAATTCCTCTTTCAGGTAAAAATTAATGGTCATGATTGGATGGTATTTCAGTTGATTCATCCATTGTCTGATATCATTCAGAATATTCACCGGACTGTTTTCCAGCAATGCCAGAAGTGAAAAGGGGGGAATGGCCATAATGACATGAGGCGCGGCGAATTCACTTTTGTTTGTAACAATTTTCTGTATTTTCGATCCCTCTACTTTAATACGTTTTACTGCTGTGAAATGATGTATCTCCCCCCCGAATTTCTCAATATATTTTTGTGCGGGCCCGGCAAATATTTCCGACAACCAGTTAAGAGGAATCCCCAGTCCAGACTGAGAAGATGGTCCAAGAAATGATGCGGAAATCGCCCTGAAAAGCAGGAAGGCGGAGCCCTGTTGCGGGGGCGTGTTCAGGATGGAATAGCAGAGCGGGTGCCATAATAGCTTTCTGATAGCAGATCCCTGGGAACAGTAATCCAGCCATTCCGCCACACTCATTTTTTCCAGGAGGACGGAGTCCGGATTTCTGGTTTTTTGAACAAAATGTATAAAATCTCTGAATGGGATTCCGGTAAACCTCCTGTGTTTTAGCAGGGGGACGAAGAAGTTCCAGGGGGAGGGAAGAGGAACTGTCCTGAAATAGATCTGTGAGTTTATACCTCGGGCAAATGCAGCTTCAAAATTTTTCTGAAAATAAATCTGATCGATCGAGCCGATTTTTATCAACAGATTTTTCGTTTCGTGGTAAGCGGCGGATAAAACATGCTGCCCGTTATCAATGATAGTTTCAATATCAGCCGAAAATAATGAACGTACCCGTCCTCCCAAATGCCGGTTTTTTTCCAGAATTACCGGTTTTATGCCATGCCCGATGGCGTGAATGGCTGCAGAAAGGCCTGACAGACCTCCGCCAATAATCAATACTTGGTTTCTCATGTCAACCGGAAATTGAAGGATTGCCTGATTAAAATATCCGGTATTAACCAATCTCTGTATAAATAAGCAGATATAAACAATTTAAATACTCAGGATTGCTTCGGTCAGAACGGTTTTAAAGGCAATGGATATTTGAACAAGTCTGGGAATTTCGGTTTTTTCCTGCAAAACATTAAAATCTTTGCGTTCCATTACCTGAAGCAGATGATAATAAATATTTTTCATAATCTGGGATGGGATCATGTTTCGACGTTCACTGGTAGGAAGAATTTCGCCCGCTTTCCGATAGTAATCCCTGGCACGCTGGTATTGATGATTCATGAGCCGAAAAAAGGAGGAATCATTTTTTTTCTGGATTATATCCTGTTCGGTAACCCCGAATTTTTCCAGATCCTCCAGGGGAAGATATACCCGTCCCATCTCGGCATCCACGCCCACATCCCGCATGATGTTGGTAAGCTGGAGGGCAATCCCGAGATTGATCGCATATTCTTTCACCCGTTCGTCTCTATAACCAAATATCTGGATACTCATCAAGCCCACCACAGAGGCCACCCGGTAACAATAATTTATTAAATCTTCAATGGAACTGAAGCGGACATGAGCCAGGTCCATCCGGATACCGTTAATCAGCTCCAGAAAATATTCCAGCGGGATACGAAATTTCTGGGCAATCTTCCAGATTTTGTCAAAACGGGTCGGGCTCTGGGAATTGAACTGCCGGAAAAGTTCAATTTCCCAGTAATCGAGCGTCTTCAGCTTTTTCCCGGAGGAATCAGTCCCGTCGGCAATGTCATCAGCCTGACGGCAGAAGGAATAAAGGGTATAGATAGCTTCACGCTTTTCCCTGGGCAGCACCGAAAAAGCATAATAAAAATTACTTCTGCTTTTTCTGGTTATTATCTGTTCCTGACTCATGAAGTCCTCGTAATCATTTTTAAAGCCAGCCTGATCCAATCTCTTTTTGTCAGCACCGGTCGGTAATGAATCAACTCCGTCCTGTACTTATGTACTTTTCTCAGAATTTCCCTGCCCCCACCAGCAGTAAATTGAAGTTCAAAACGTAATCTTCCTCTGACGCTTCCGGCAAGTGATTTGCCTTTGTCATATAAATTTTGCGTATACCGGCTTAATTCCTCTATAAGCAATGCGAAATTTGGCGTAACCTTTTGATTTAGAATGCCCTGTTCGCTAATTTTATATTTCGCCAGCAAATCTAGTGGAATATATATTTTATCTCTTTTTAAATCAATTGAAATATCCTGCCAGAAATTTGTCAACTGCAGAGCAGAAGTGACATAATCGGATTTCGTCATCAATTCTTCATCACGGTAACCAAAAATCCACAGAACGATGCGTCCTACCGGATGTGCCGAATAATGGCAATAATCTTCCAGATCATTCAGGGTATGAAATCTGTTTTTGTCGAGATCCAGAAGGAAAGCAGTCAGCAGATCATCCAGCCATTGAACCGGGATTTCGAATATTTCAATGGTATTAGCCAGTGCCAGAAAAATCGGATTGGAAGCTGGTTCATTAAGACAGGAATGAAGCTGTTTCCTCCATTCGATCAGTTTGTTCCGGTTTTGTTCTTCATCGGCAAAATCATCAGCTGTCCTGGCAAAAGCGTAAATTGCTGAAATATGTTTTTGTAGTCTTCGCGGTACCAGTAAAGACGCAACCGGAAAATTTTCATAATGGTCTCTGGTTATTTTCTGACAGTAATTATAGGCTTCATTCAGATCCTCAGGGGTTTTGTTTTTCCTGA
>JAFGSO010000136.1 GCA_016934605.1 Calditrichota bacterium
GATTGAACTTGCGGGATTCATGAATAACCCAATTTATTCCAAATACACCGTCCCTAATCTGAATCTTTCGCTAATAATCATTTCAGGAACATGTGAATTTTGAGAAAGGAGAAAGAGATGAAAATAGCTCATCTTTCCGATTTGCATATCAATTCGGATCACCGCCCCTTAAATATATCCTATACCGAAAAACTTATAGAGCAGGCTATACAGGAATCTGTCGACCATATTATAATAACAGGAGATCTCACCCATAATGCATCTGATAGAGATTTTGATACCCTCAGGCAGATTTTTGAAAAATATGATTTACTTCATTCTGAGAAACTGTCGCTGGTCATCGGAAATCATGATATTTATGGCGGCGTCCATCTGGCAGAAGATATTTTGACTTTTCCCGAAAGATGTCTGAGCACAGATTATCATCAGCAAGTAATGAAATTTCATTATTATTTTCAGGAAGCGTTTGATAATATTATTCAGCCATTTCCTCATTTGTTATATCCGTTTGCTAAATTTGCGGGAAATTGCGTATTCGTAGGGATCAACTCCATTGCTCAATATTCGCGGGTTAAAAACCTCTTCGCCTCAAAGGGGAAAATTGACCAGCGACAGCGAGAAGGGGTCAGAAAAATTCTAAAAAATGAAAACGTTTTTGATAAAATTAAAATATTCCTGATCCATCATCATTTTACCAAATATTATGAAAATAAATTTAAAAATAATCCGACTTTTCTGCAAAATATTGAAGGACGATCCATGAAATTGCGCCAACGAAAAAAAATAATTAAATTTCTTCATCAAAATTCTGTGGATCTGGTCTTGCACGGACACCTGCATGAATCATCTGAATATATAAAACAGGGAGTACGTTTTGTAAATGCCGGCGGTACGATTGACGGAAATCGTCCCGGAGAATTGAAATTAAATCTGATTAGTATTATTAAAGACATGATAGAAACCCGGATAAAGACGGTTTCGAGTTCACACACTTATCCAAACACTCCGTTCATAACCGGCGAACCAGCCTATAAGGAATTGTATGACTGAATTAAGCGAATTCAGGAAATTTATTGAATTACTTGTCAGGGAAAGCGGACGGATAATAAAAATGTACTTCCGGCAGGATATCCGTATAGAGATCAAGACTGATAACTCACCCGTCACTATCGCCGATAAAAAAGCCGAAGAGCGGTTACGGAAGCTAATCGAAAAAGAATTTCCGGATCATGGTATCTGGGGTGAGGAATTTGGCAAAACAAATGAGTCTGCCGAGTATCAATGGGTTCTGGATCCCATCGACGGTACAAAAAGCTTTATTTACGGCGTGCCTTTGTTTGGAACCCTGATCGCCCTGATGCGGAACGGACAACCCATTCTGGGGTCTATCCACCTTCCTGTTCAAAATGAATTACTGACAGGAGACAATAAGCAAACCGACTTAAACGGAAGAGCAGTTTCATTCCGTGCCTGCACTTCCCTCAGTGATGCAGTACTTTTATTTACAGACTATGAGCATTTCTCCAGATACCAGAACAGAAAGAAATTTGACAGGCTATTACAAAAAGTGTCCATGAGCAGAACCTGGGGAGATTGCTATGGCTACTATATGGTAGCCACAGGTCGTGCAGATATTATGATCGATGCCATCATGTCCCCTTGGGATATTATGGCTCTCGTTCCGGTAATTCGGGGTGCCGGGGGTGTTATCACGGATTATGACGGGAGCGACCCGGTAGAGGGAAACAGTATCATCGCTGCAGCGAAAAATATTCATTCAGAAGTGGTCAACCTCCTGAATCAATAAGAAATCTTTTGAATTTTTTCCACCCGCAATAACTCACCGAATCCCAGCAAATCTGTCATAATTATCGGGATTTCCGTGTTATCAAGCGTACCGGTGAAACGATTGGCACCTTTTCCGCTGGCATAAACGGGCACCATCTGGCTGGTATGTCCGTCGGTTGCCCAGGAGACCCTGAGATTCTCTCCGCTGACTTTTCCGTCCACAATAGACAGGCCACCGGTCTCATGATCGGCCGTTACCACAATCAAGGTCTCATCATTCTCAATCGCAAATTTATTTGCCACTGTGACGGCTTCATCAAAAGCCAGCATCTCTCTTTCCAGCCATTCCAGATCGTTGTTGTGACCGGCCCAGTCAATCTGACTCCCTTCCACAACCAGGAAAAAACCCTGGGTATTTTGAGACAAAACTTCAATAGCTTTCCGGGTCATTTCAGCCAGAGCAGGCTCATCGTCGCTGTTCGTGAAACCTTCGTTCGCAAAAAGTCCGAGTATCTTCCTCTGTTCACTATTATTTAAATCCAAACTACTTTCGACATAATCATATCCGGCTAACTGTGCCTCTGAAACAAGATTCATATTATCTGACCTGCTGCCGTTCTCCATTATTTCCGGAAGAAAATATTTTCGGCCACCACCGAGCAGAACATCCACCTTGTTTTGGAGCAACTGAACTGCAATTTCCTCTTGTTTATACCTGGAGATGATATGGGAAGCGAAGCAGGCTGGTGTGGCATGGGTTATTGAAGAGGTTGCGACCAATCCTGTGGCCAATCCCTGATCCCGGCAAATTTCCAGTATTGTTGGCACCGGCGTGGAATCGGGAAGGACTCCTACCATCCCGTTTAACGTCTTGTGTCCGGTAGCCATGGCAGTCGCCCCGGCTGCGGAATCGGTGATTAATCTGCCGGCAGAGTGAACCTTCATCAGTCCGGTGACCGGCATTTTATCCACTGCCAGCTCTCCGAAAGCTCCGGTCTTCTGGACACGGAAAACCGAAA
>JAFGSO010000137.1 GCA_016934605.1 Calditrichota bacterium
AACTTTGACCTGAAACTGGACGAAAATCTACCGAAAGTGCCAATTAACGAATTTGTCGTGTGGGAAATCATGGAGCCGTTGATTCAGAACAGTATTGACCATGCCAAACGTTCAGACATTCGTATTAGCATTATCACCTCTTATAATACCGACAGTAAAACCTCTCAGGTTCAGGTCATTGATAATGGCCGGGGCATAGCTCCGGACCTTCTGGAATTAAATGAAAGGGGAATTAAAAGAATTTTCCAGGAGAATGTTTCCACGAAAGATAATTCCGAGAAAACCGGTTATGGCTGCTATCTGGCATATGAGATTTCCAAGCAACGGTGTGGCTGGAATATGGATGCGGAGAATCTCAAGGAAGGCGGATGCTGTTTTACTATTACAATTCCAAATTAAATTTGAGGAAATAAATGTTTTCTGAGAGAAAAGTGAGAATATTGCTGATTGAAGATGAAGATTATGATGTGCGGAGAATAAAAAATACTATAAAACCTTTTAACGACAGAATTATTCTCAAAAAAATAGTGGCAAGTGGCGAATCTGCACTGGCTGTTCTCGAACAGGACAAGTCTGATTATGATGTTGTGATCATGGATTTTCAGATTGCCGGCAGATTAAGCGGTGAGAGCCTTATTCAGAAGATAAAACAGATCGACTCCTCGATTCAGATTATCGTGGTTACCAAAATGACCATCAATATAACCGATTTTGAATTTGCCAATCGCTTGATTGAAGCAGGGGCGATGTGGTATTGTACAAAATATCCGGGGGACATTGAGGACTTTATATATCAACCGACCGATTTTATTCTGAGTATTTTTAATGCCGCAGAAAAAAGAAATCTGGAAAAAGAGAAACAGAAATCACAGAAACGCCTGGATCAGAGTATTCACAATATTCTGGAAAATAAACAACTGATTGGTAAATCTGATGCAATGGCCAGGCTGCGCGACGAAATCAGTAAGGCTTCACAGACAGATGCGGCAGTTTTTATCCAGGGTGCTTCCGGGACAGGTAAAGAGTTAGTTGCGACACATATTCATTACCTCAGTAGAAGACGATTCGATAATTTTATTCCGATCAACTGCGGAAGTCTTCCACATGAACTGATTGAAAGTGAATTGTTTGGATTTGAAAGAGGATCTTTTACCGGTGCCCAGGCCGGAAAAGCAGGCCTTTTCGAAGTTGCCAATAACGGGACGGCTTTCCTGGATGAAATAATTGAATTACCGGCATCTGCCCAGTCAAAATTATTGCGATTTCTGCAGGAAGGTGAAATTGACAAAATCGGACGAACCAGGCCGGTGAAGGTGAATGTCCGCATTATTGCAGCAACCAACAAAAATATTCCGGAAGAAATCAATGCAAAGAAATTCAGAGAAGATCTGTTCTATCGCCTGAATGTGTTTCCAATCTGGGTACCGCAGCTCAAGGAACGAACTGAGGATATTCCGGCACTGGTTAACTATTTTATGTTGAGATTCAGCAGGGATATGAGCCGGGAGAAACCAGTGTTATCAGAAAAAGGGATGGATATTCTGCGAAATTATGACTGGCCCGGCAATGTCAGAGAATTACAGAATGTGATTCAGCGCCTGATTCTGAAAAGTGACAGCTTAATTTCAGACAGAAATGTTTCCGATGCATTAGGTTCCGCACAAGGGTTCTCAGGACAACGGGATCAGGGGTATCTGCTACAATGGGATGCGAAAAAAATTCAACCCCTTAAAGAAGTAGAAGCAGGAATCCGAAAGAAATATTTTCAATTTGTCCGGAAACATTCTTCCAGCGATGCTGAAGCTGCGCGTAAGCTGGGACTGGCCCCGCCAAATTATTACCGAATGTGTAAGGAGCTGGGAATCAAATAAGGAATCGCTTGAGATCGCGGATAAAATTTCTTGAGGATTACTGAAATAATCGAGGCAGAAATCCGGCACTGATTATCAAAATTATAACCGATTATTATTATTTTAATAACGTTAGCTACTGAAAATTTTCTGGTAAATCGTTTATTTTGTTCAATGTCCCTGTTCTTTCAGTTCAAAACAGATTGGCACCATAATTGTAGCTTTTTCCTTATTATTCTGAAAGGATTTTTTTGAATAATGACAGGCAGCCGGTTCCTCAATATTTCAGTTTTGATTATTGTTATTTTATGCAATTTTTTCTGTGAAAAAAACAGTTATAAACCGGAAACTGAAAATGATATCGTTTATAAAAATCCGGCTTATTCAATCGAAGAACGGACAAATGACCTTCTTGCCCGCATGACTCTGGATGAAAAAATCGGTCAGATGACGCAGGCAGACCGAGGAGCACTGGTTCAGGAAAGTGATATTCAGACCTATTTATTAGGTTCAATTCTTAGCGGCGGAGGATCAAGTCCCACTCCGAATGTTCCATTCATCTGGGCGGATATGGTCGATTCTTATCAGTCTTATGCTCTCAAAACCCGCCTGGGAATCCCTCTGATCTATGGTATAGATGCTGTCCACGGACACAATAATGTGTATACGGCAGTCATTTTCCCGCATAATATCGGTATGGGATGCACCCGGAATCCTGAACTGGTAGAAAAGGCTGCCCGGGCTACTGCACAGGAAGTAGCCGGTACCGGTATTCACTGGACTTTTGCACCGTGCATTGCGGTTCCCCGGGACGAAAGATGGGGCAGGACATATGAAGGTTTCGGTGAAACAGCGGAATTAACCGTTCAAATGGCGGGAGCATCGGTGAGAGGATTCCAGGGAAGAAACCTGGCCGATCCTTCGTCCATTCTGGCCTGCACCAAGCATTTTGTAGGAGACGGAGGTACGGCCGGAGGCGATGATCAGGGTGATACCCGCCTGGATGAACAGAGTCTTCGTGACATTCATATGGCCGGATATATTGAAGCTATACGAAACGGAGTGGGCTCTATCATGGTTTCCTATAACAGCTGGAATGGCCAGAAGCTTCACGGACATAAATACCTGCTTACCACGGTTTTGAAGGGAGAACTTGGCTTCAATGGATTTCTAGTGTCCGACTGGGCGGCTATCGATCAGTTGCCAGGGGATTATGCCAGCGATATTGAAACATCGATAAATGCTGGTTTAGATATGGTTATGGTGCCGACCAGATATAAAGAATTTATCACAACCCTTAGAAGTTTGGTGGAAAATCAGAAAATTCCCGTTTCTAGAATTGATGATGCGGTACGACGGATATTGCGAATCAAATTCCGTCTGGGACTCTTTGAGAAGCCTCTGGCTGACAGGTCACTTACAACCACCATCGGCTCAATACAGCACCGGAATCTGGCACGGGA
>JAFGSO010000138.1 GCA_016934605.1 Calditrichota bacterium
GAATTGATTCCCATAATAATTCCGAAAATTCCCTTTTCAACATTGACGGCTCTTACCTCCCCATTATTTTTTCGAAGATAGGCAATATCATCACCCACAATGGACTCCCCCTCCAGCATGGCGGTAGATGTTTTCCCGCACATCGAGGGATAGGCACCCGTAAAATAGGTTTTTCGCCCCTTCGGCCCATGAATTGCCATGATCAGCATATGCTCGGTGAGCCAGCCTTCCCGGGATCCGCGATTTATTGCCAGCCGCATCGCCAGTTTTTTCAGGCCAATGGTGTTACCTCCGTACTGGGTATTGGTGCTGTAAACCGTATCATCCTTCAGATCGATATACACCCGCCGTTTGTCCAGATTTATCGAGGTTTTTCGCTCATCCAGTTTACCCTGGGAATGAACAAATTTAAAAAACCTGGCTCCACTCCCCTGTCTTATAAATTCTTCATAGCCACCGCGATAGAGCAGATCCTCACTGTGACATACATACGACGAATCCGTCAGTTGTACAGCCGGAATGGAGAACAGTGAATTAACCGGCCCCAGGCAGAAAAAACGTATATAGAGCTCTTTATCCTTCATGATATTTCTCAGAATATCATGAATTTCTTCAAGCGCCGGAATGCGTGCTGTCGCTGTAATCACATCATCCAGTTTTTCTCCGGCAGTCAGCAGGATTGCCGTATGTTCTTTGTCTCTGGCCTGATCCCGATAATTATCGAAATGAACAGTGTGACCCTCAATTTTTAATGGTGCTTCTTCACCATTCTCAATTGCCCTGTTCCGGACATATTCCACATCTTTGGGATCATCTGTACAGACAAATACTTTGGCGGGATTACAGAGTTCAACGTATTTCAAAATGAATTCCAATAAAGCCGAATTTTTAATTTTATCCAGTTTATTTATGTTATTCTGACCAATGGCTTTAAGTAATCTTTTGGTGATGCTTTCAGACATTTTCAATTTCTCCTTTGCAGAAAATGATCAGTATCGAGAACCTCAATAATTGTGGCCGGCGAAGATATGCAACAGAAATGCAGATATTAAAATCTATAATAAAATCAAAAATAAATGAAAAGCAACTCTGAAAAAAATATGATTTAATTTGAACTGATAGCAATGCGGCGGCAAATGAAAAATCTGATAAACCTTCTATAACAGTCCGCTTTACTTTTCTTCCTTCAGCTGCACAATAGTAGCACCCCATGATCCACCGGTTCCACCCTCGTGCCAGAAATTAACTACATCCGGATTTTTTTCAAGCAGAGAGTGCACAATTCTACGCAATGTACCGGTACCCTTGCCGTGGATGATCCGGATGCGGAAAATACCCTTTTCCCGGCAGGCCCGAATATACTCCGGAACCAGATCCTTCTCGTCCCGCGGATGAAAGGTGTGAAGATCCAGGATACCGTTTATGGGATACTCTTCGGGCATCTTACACTCCGGATAATCTTAAGATGAAGGATTAAGTCCGCCGGTTGGCGGACCCGCCTCTCGGGGGGGATGAAGGATTAAGGAGAAAAGGAAAACGGATAACGGATAAATGACCATGACAGCAACTCCGGGAATAGAATCGTTTGTCGCTTTTGCAAAAATCCGTCAGGCCACGACTGGCAAAAATCCATTTTGTTCCGGATGAATAAGATAAGAAAAAAGGGGTGGCACAAAAACCAAAAACCTTGTGCCCTGTTCCTTGCGCCTTGTGCCATGAATTTCCGGTATCCTGAATCCTGGTACGGAGCTGTTCTCCTTCCTCCTTTCATCTCAGTCGAACCTCACTGAAACCACTTTACTGACCCCGGGTTCTTCCATGGTAATCCCATACATGGACTGGGCGGCCTGCATGGTCATTTTGTTATGAGTCACCAGAATAAACTGGGTATTTGCAGAAAATTCCTTTAGAGCATGGGTATAGCGTGCAATATTCACATCGTCCAGAGGAGCATCTACTTCATCGAGTATACAGAAGGGACTCGGCTTATACAGATATATCGCAAAGAGCAGTGAGATGGCGGTAAGTGTTTTCTCACCAGCCGACAGCAGATTGAGAGTGGTCAATCTCTTGCCTTTCAGATGAACTGAAATATCTATGTTTGCTTCCAGGGGATCATCGTCCTCTTTGAGAATCAGTTCTGCATTACCCCCCTCGAAAAATTTACCAAACACACTCCTGAAATTTATATTAATCCTGTCGAATGTGTCCTGAAATAGTTTTCTGGCTGTCTTGTTCAGTTTATTAATGGTTTCGATCAGTTCTTTCCTGGCTTCCAGAAGATCCGCCTGCTGAGACTTCAGAAAATCGAGGCGTTCCTTTTCTTTTTCATGCTCCTTAACGGCCAGCGGATTCACCTCACCCAGAGCTTCGATACTCTGCCGAATCCTGTGAACATCTTCCTGCAAATCTTTCAAATGAACCACCGGCGGAACCGGATTGTCCTCCAGCAACTGCTCGATTTCATCACCGTATTGCTCCCGGTACTGCTCTTTCAGGGACTTCTGTTTGATCTCAACTTCCTGAATTTTCAGCTCGAGTTCCTTCACTCTTTCCAGCGATTGATTCCATTGCCGGTGGAGCTTCTTCACTTCGTCTTCCCTGGACATTACCAACGATTTAAGAGACTGGTAATTGCTTTCTATCTCCAGCTTTTCCTTCTCCACCTCATCCCGCTGTGTATAAAGTGCATCCAGTTCATTCTTCGAGTTGGCAATTTCTGCCCTTATATTTTCGATATTCTCGCGGAAATGATTTACAGCGTTCTGATAGCTGGTAATCTGATCCCCGTTCTCCTTCATAGAATTCGAGTTGAACTCGAGCTTCTGCTGCAGTTCTTTTAAATGGCTCTGTTTTTCAAGCAGCTGTATATGAATTTGCTGGGTTCGCTGTGAAATCTGGCGGTATCCCTCATCTGCTCTATCCAGTTCCTGGCTCAGCCGGTTTTCTTCCTTCTGGTATTCCTGCTGAAGTTCATCCGCCTGTTGTATTTTGGGGGTCAACTGCAACTCAAATTCGTTCAATTCTTCTGCCCGGACCCTCATCTCTGCAATTGAATCTTCGATTTCAGATAATCTCTGATGCCAGTGCTCCAGCTCATATTTTTCGCGATTAAACACCTGTTCGGCTGAACTGACTTTTCCGTTCAGTTCTTCCTGGAGACTATTAAACTGTTGGTAACGGTTCCTCTCTCCCTCCAGAAGTCTCTGCTTTTCAGCCAGCTCCTTTTGAATTTTATCCTGTTCTTCAGCCAGAATTTTCGATTTTTCATGCGCGACTTCGTATTCCTTTTTCCTCCCGGTCAGGTTCATATGGTGATGGGAATTTCCTCCGGTGATGTGCCCCCATTCCCCCACGAAATCGCCATCATGTGTCAGATATTTATACTCAGGATTTTTTTCATGATAACGAATTGCAGTATCCATATCCTTTACCAGAACAACATTATGGAAAAGAAAATTGAACAACCGGCGGAAGCGGTCATCAAAACGAACAACTTCACCCAGCAGGATAGTTCCGTCACCGAAAGAAACCTCGGCGGATTTTCCGTTGGAACCGGTCTGTAAGATTGACAGTGGCACCAGAGTCAGCCGGCCTTTTTTATGGTGGCGGATTTCCTGCAGAATATTTCGGGCAGTATCTACACCATCCACCACCAGATAATGAGCAATCTCCTCCAGATAACTCTCAAGTGCCGGCCGGTATTGTTCGTCTGTGTCCACCATATTGGCAAGGATATCTATAAGACCATTATAATTCTTTTTGTGAGACATTATAAACTGGACACTTTCGGAAAAACCTTCATAATTTTCGATCAGGTTCTGTAAAAAATCACGTTTCGAATTATATTTTTCGATTTCTCCCAGCAACACCGCATTTCTGTTCTCCAGCTTGAAAACGTCCTCCTCCAGATCTCTGATTTTAGTCTGAACATGCTCAATTTCCTGATGATTCAGATCAAAATCCCTGTGAAGAGAGATTAATGTACTTTCCGCCTCACTGGTTTTCTTTTCTCTGGACTCAATTTCTGAAAGAATCATTCGTTTCTGCTGATTTATTTTTTCCCGCTGTCGATCCAGATTTTCTTTCTCGATACCCATCTTTAGGAAATCATCCCGTTCCCGGGTCATGTCATGCATCTGTACAACATTTTTCTCACGAAATTCCTGAAAATTCTGTCTTGCCCGGGAAAGTTTTTCCTCGGCATTCTGAAGGATGATTACCTGTTCCCGGTATATTGACTCTTCTTTTTCAACATCTGCCCTCACCGACTGCATCTCCTGCGTAAGCGCTTTTTCCTGCTCTTCCAAAATGACCAGCCGATCTTTCAGTGCATTGATCTGGTTTTCCCGGTCGGAAATATTCTGAAGCAGGGATTCCACTTTCTGCTCATCCAGTTGAACCTTCTGCTGGATTTCTCTCACCTGCGTGTCGGCATTATGCAATCTTCCGGTGACTTCACGGAATACATTTTCCATATCCACCATTTTCACCTGAAGCTTCTCAATTTCTGCTTCGGCCTGATTAACCCCCTTGCCCAGGCGTTCTCTGGTCTGCCTTACCTGAGAAAATTCTTCACTGAGTGGAACAATGTCCTGCTCGTAATGCTTTATTTTCAACTGGTATATGAAGAGTTCTTTTTGCCTGAGATCATTTTTATACTGGTGGTATCGCCTCGCTTTTCCAACCTGCCGGGAAAGAGAATTGACGGTTTTCTGGACTTCCGCAATTACATCCCCCAGCCGGACAAGCTCCTGGTTCGTTGTTTCCAGTTTTCGGATGGCCGACTTTCGTCTCAATTTATATTTCTTGATACCTGCTGCTTCTTCAAATAACCGCCGTCGTTCTTCGGCGTTTTCACTGAGAATCTGTTCCACCATTTTCAGTTCAATAACCGAATAGGCATCCGATCCCATGCCGGTATCGGCAAAAAGATCTATGATATCTTTCAGCCTAACCTGTCGGTTATTCAACAGATATTCGCTTTCTCCGGAACGATAGAGCCGACGGGTAATTTTTACCTCTGAATAAACGGAGGGAAGAATATTCCGGGTATTCTCGATAAGCATGGATACTTCTACCATGCTGAGCGGTTTACGAACAGCCGTTCCGTTAAATATGGCATTTTCCATCCTGTCCAGACGAAGCAGCGATGGCCGCTGTTCACCCAATACCCACCGGATGGAATCCACAATATTGGACTTACCGCATCCATTCGGCCCGATTATAGCCGTAATCCCGTCATTAAAGTGAAAATTGACTTTGTGAGCGAAAGATTTGAAGCCGAAGATTTCTAATTTCGATAAATACATCCAGTCCGATAAAACCTGCCAATTAAATATGAAAGTAAAATAGCTGAGTCCACACGTTTAAATGAAGAAGCAGATTTTCCCTAGTCTGCAGATAGAAAAACAGCCCGCCGCCAACCACAATAAACAGAAAAACCGCATAAAGAAATACACGCGGATAGGACCATCCTGCCATCACCCGCGTTCCGTTCAGCCAGCGGAGAAAATACCAAACGTGGAAATATAATAGGACAAGCAAAAAAATCCAATAGGAATTCATGACAACCAGAAGGTTATAAAAGAACATTCCGAAGGGAAGCATTAGCAGAAATGGTGATGCCGCCCAAACACCTGTCGCAATAGCCTGACGAAACCTGATCCTGCTGCGATGGATGAATGAAATAAAGAATATGGGGATGGTTAACAAAATAAAAATGAATATAACGGTAAAAATGAGAAACGGCACCAGCAGAATGGGTTGCCAGGTGAGCTGACAGGCGTACATTTTTAACGCTGCATTCGGAATAATGAGTGTCAGGAAAAAATCTGATAATAAATTATTTCTGAAGAAATAAATAATACCTCCCAGCATGACTGCCGCATTCACCGACAGAACAAACATTAAAATCAGGCTTTGTTCATAACTGATGAGACGGCGTTCCAGCAGTTCAACAAAAAAGCCGTGCGGCCTGCGGAAGGAGCGAATGATGTTTTTTCTGAAATCGATGAAGGAGCGGTATATAAATAGAAACAGAAACAGATTAAGCAAACCGACAATTATAAACAGGTAAGTCCCGAAATCCTTATCCTCCAGATCATCAGCCCCGTTCTGAAGAATACCCCACTGGTGTTTGATAACCGCATCTGCATCTTCTTTCAATGCACGGTCCAGCGTATAAAGTCCGATTGAGTTCATCTGGCACCCGCTCTGCCGGCTTATTCCGGCCTGGATAGAAGGCATTTCCAGGAAATAGTCGGAATAAGTAAAAAGGAACTGTCCGGCAAAATTCTCCCTCCAGCGCGGCAACATACTTGTCCGGTACAATTCTCCGATTTGTCTGATGTCATAAGTCATGCGGGTGGAATCGATGCGATAGGAAAGCGGCTTGGAAAAAGCGGATATGAATACCGGTTTATCCGGAAAATTCGACTTATCGAGTTTATTCAGAACCTCCTCGGGACTGTTCCGGTCGAGGATATTCAAAAAAACAATATCAACCAGATCCCCGGCCAGGAAAGATGGATCGAAGGTAGTTGTATATACCAGAAAATGTCCGCCGGCAGACAATAAACGGTGCAACGCATTCAGATCTGCCGTGGAGATGGTACGGCTCTCCGTAAAGAAACTACCCAGACCAATGCCAACTACCGAGGGATGCTGCATGGCGATGGCCTGAAATTCAGTGACATAATTGAGAAACTTCGTCATCTGAAGTGAATCGTCAAGAAGATTGACTGTAAAATAGGGAAATGGCAGATCCTGAAAGCAGAGGATTCCCAGAGAGTCAGTCAGATCATAAAACCTGGGATATTGCGGGAAATACCCCAGCCGGATGGCATTGAAGCCATTTTTCTGCAGATTCTGAAGATCCTGCAGAATCAGATTCCTGTCAAAGAGA
>JAFGSO010000010.1 GCA_016934605.1 Calditrichota bacterium
GTCTCCTATTTTTGCAAAGGCATTACCAAGCCGCAGATAGATATCTCCTTTTTCTGTTCTTTTTCTCTCGTGCTCGAGCGCACTCTGAAAAGCAGAAATGGCTTCTGAATACTGCCGGGTTTCGTGGTAGCAGATGCCCAGATTCTCCCAGGCCTTGGTATAATCCGGATCAATCTCCACTGCTTTGCTGAAATACTGAATGGCATTGTTGTAATCTTTCTGATGGAGATAAACATATCCCAGGCCAAAATTGGCCTTCGCATAATTGGGATCGATTCCCAGGGCAGCCTTAAATGTATTGACAGCTGAGTCGTAACGATCCTGACCGGAATAAAGCAAGCCAAGAGCATTATAGGCAGCTACCAGACTTTGATCTTTTTCAATCGCCTGTTTAAACATCACTTCCGCATTGTCCAAATCCTTGTTCGCTTTGTATGCAATTCCCATGGCATAGTATGCGATTGCCAGATCGGGATCTTTGGAAACTGCTTCTTTAAACCGGGGAATTGCCTGGGATATCTGATTTTTCTTTAAAAAACCAAGGCCTTCATTATAGGCTTTCTGAGCCTCAACCTTGGGATCCTCCTGAGCAAAGGCTCCCAGTGCCAGCATAAAAAAAACTAACACGCTTATCCAAAGAAATTTACTCTTCATCCATCCTCCTGAGCCATTTAAATATACTTAAATAAATTGAGAAAAACGATGTATAATAATGAACCGAAAAGTGCCGGCATAGTTCCCGATATTTCAAACAGGCTGCTTGCTGGCAGCTACTTCGCCCGTTCCAGATATTTTCCCGTAGATGTATCCACACGGATGATATCACCGGTTTCGACAAATGGAGGTATCTGGACAGAGAGACCCGTTTCAAGGGTTGCCGGTTTATAAGAACTGGAAACAGTAGCACCTTTAATATTTGGTTCGGTATCGACAACTTTTAATTCCACCACACCGGGCAGTTCAACACCCACCGGAGTATTCTCATGGAGCAAAATCTGAACAATAGTTTCGGAAACCAGGTAGTAAGCATCATCACCCAGCATTTCAGAAGTCAGCTGAATCTGTTCGAATGTTTCCATGTCCATGAAGAAGTAAAGATCATTATCCTGATAAAGAAACTGATAGTCTTTGGTAAAGAGAGCAGCCTTTTCCACGGCTTCATCGGAGCGATAGCGGTTTTCAACTTTCACATCGTCGCGGAATCTCTTCATGGTCACCTGAATAATTGCCCGCCAGTTTCCCGGGGTAATATGAGTCATTTCAATAACACGGTGCAATTCCCCATTATACTCAATAATATTTCCCTTGCGAATCTGACTTGCTTTAATTTTCATATAAGGTCTTATTAATAAATTGAACAGAACTGAATGTTACAGATAAATTTTGCAAACTTAAATTTAATTTAATATCAATACTGATGCAATTTTTTTATCAATTCTTTGGGTCTATGGCTGTTTAAAAAAGATGATTCGAATTTGCTCAGTAAAATCCATTATCCGTAGCAGTAGATTTCTGCCCCGTTTCATTCACAAATTTTAACATAGAAATACCTTGAAATGATCTTTGTCTTGGTGTTCCAAGGCTGTGGTTATTCGGGGGCCACGGAGCACACAAAGAATAATTTACAAAAAAGACAAAAGAAAAAAGAATTAAGAAAAAAAATGAAGCAGGCAAAAAACATCTTAAGCTTGACGAATAGGATTCATACTGATTCAGGTGCGGTAGTTTCAAATGAGTACTTACAGAACTTCTTGTAACCACCCCTTATTGCGGGTGTATCAAAAGTCAAAATATCACTCTTGTCCAAAATAAGATTTTTAGTTAAATGTTTCGGACAGCAAAATAGACTTAAATGCTTATTCCCTTGGCTCCGAAACAGGCAATTAGACAGATAAAACAGAATACCTATGCCGTTATGAATCCGTTTTTAAACAAAATTTGCACAATACATCCTTACCAGTCAGAATTGAAACAGAGTCGGTTTTCGTACGATCATTGTGATGCACCCCTAACCCCAACCCCAGTCCGGCAAAGGCGTCCTGACGGGCCTTCCCCTGTCTAAAGCCAGACTGGCCTGCCGGCAGGGGAAGGGGTCATAGGAAGGGGTTGGGGGGTGAGTTCGGAGATTGAATAAAATAGCCATACTAATATTTATTCATAAGTTTTAACTTTTGATACAGCCCCGGCCAGGGATAGGGTAAAAAAGGAACGAAAAAATATGATTTTCAGAAATAGCCACCTTACTCCGGTTTTTGGAAATGTGAAAAATAATGTCACCTGTGTCAATAAATATTTATTCATCAAGCGGAGCAAAGGGGAATCATCATTCGGTGAAATATCTTGTATTTCAAAATGACGGCTGCGATGTTATCGAATTATGAATTCCAGGCAAAATATCAGGACGATTTCAGCCATGTGAATCATTGCATTGGAAAATTTTGAATCCGACTTTTAAATTTCGATTTTGATATGAAGCCAGATAACTGACTTCACAGAATTTAAAACGTTATAATTCAAAGAGTTATTTCGTTTGACACTTCGGGAAAATAATTGTATTTTTGTATAAAATTGGATGGATATCCAGTATCAATGCCGGAGTATATATGAAAATTCTTTTTCGTAAAACCAGAGAGATAGAAGCACAGATTGAAGAATATCTGGATCTTATAGACCGCGCGGCACTGGTATTTGTACAGGGACTTCGCTTCTATTTCGAGAAGCGTATGGATGAATTCGAACAGCGATATAACGACCTTCGAACTATGGAAAGCCACGGAGATTCGCTCAGACGGGAAATAGAAAACAAATTGTATGTTCATACCCTCATTCCCGAATCCCGTGGTGATGTACTTGGTTTACTGGAAAGCTCAGATGAGGTCCTTAATCGCCTGGCCAAAACCCTTCTGAATTTCTCCATCGAGAATCCGGATATTACCGAAGATCTTCGCCCGCTTTATCTGGATCTGGCTCAGGCCTCAAGTTCTGCAGTGGAAAGTATGGTAAAGGCTGTACGAATTTATTTCAGAGAGCTGGAATCTGTTCGGGATTATATCAACAAAGCGCAGTTTTATGAGAAGGAATCGGATAAAATTGCGGAAAAAATAAAGCGACTGGTATTCGGAAAAGACCGTGAACTAAGCTGGAAAAATCATTTGCGTGTTTTTGCACACCATATAGAACTGATAGCTGACGATGCTGAAGATGTGTGCGACCGGCTTGCCATAGCCACTGCAAAACGATACGAGTAAAGGACAGAGATACAGAATATGATCTGGTTTTATCTCCTCTCCGGGATATTTCTGGGCTGGTCCCTGGGTGCAAACGATGCGGCCAATATATTCGGAACGGCTGTGGGTACCCGGATGGTGAAATTTAGAACCGCAGCTCTGGTGGGTAGTGTTTTTGTTATACTGGGAGCCGTTCTGAGCGGATCCGGTACCACCCGCACTCTGGAAAACCTGGGTGCTGTAAACGCCATGGCAGGATCGTTTACCGTTGCCCTGGCTTCGGGATTAGCGGTAACCGGAATGACCAGGTTGAAGCTCCCGGTTTCGACCACTCAGGCAATCATAGGCGGTATTCTGGGCTGGAACTGGTTTACCGGCTCCCCCACCGATTTCCAAATTCTCACTGAAATCATAGCCACCTGGATATTCAGCCCGTTCCTGGCAGCTGTTTTTGCCCTGCTACTGTTTAGATTGATGACCAGCATTTTAAAGAAAACAAAATTTCATATTCTGGAGGTGGATGCGTTTACCCGGGCCGGACTCATCGTAGTAGGAGCCTTCGGCGCATACAGTCTGGGAGCTAATAATATTGCCAATGTGATGGGTGTTTATGCTTCGGCAAATCCTTTTCATAACATCGATCTGAGGGGTATTCTGACCATCAGTGCCGATCAGCAACTGTTCCTCATCGGTGGACTGGCTATTTCTGTCGGTATTTACACCTATTCCAGCAGGGTCATGAGAACAGTGGGCAATGAATTATATAAACTGACTCCCCTCACAGCGCTGGTAGTGGTGATGTCGGTTTCGCTGGTACTCTTTATTTTTGCATCCCGGAAGCTGGAATTTGTCCTCTTATCTGCGGGATTGCCGACAATTCCCCTGGTGCCGGTTTCCAGTTCACAGGCAGTAATCGGCGCCGTCATGGGCATCGGTATTTCAAAAGGAGGAAAGGGGTTTCGTTACCGCATCCTGGGTAAAATCGCTATCGGCTGGGTAACAACTCCGCTGATTTCCTGCCTGCTTTCCTTTATTATGCTCTTCTTCGTCCAGAATGTTTTCGAACTTCAGGTGATGAATTTCTGAGAAACAATTCTCCACTCATTGCGGTTCTTTCGAGCGATCTTTGCTTTAGCCTGGTTAATTCAAAAATTTTAACATTATTAGACGATACAATAATCTTTATCTCTGTGCCCTCCGAGCCCTCGGTGGCTATTTCATGTGCCACTGAGCACATAGAGGACACAGAGAAGGACTCGTTACTAAGACAAAAGAAAAAATCCGCCGAAGGTCGGATCCCCGCCAGTGGGCGGGCAGGCTGCCCTACCGGCGGAGAAAAA
>JAFGSO010000139.1 GCA_016934605.1 Calditrichota bacterium
AAAATATAAAGGATAATCTTCATGCCGCTGGAAAAATTAAATCATATGCTGGTCAATGATGTTGAATCCCTGAAAAAGGAAGGGAGGGCAAAATCCCCGGAACGTATCATAGTTGATTTTATTCCAGCAAGGAACGGGAGAGGACCCCGGTATAAATTAAGAAACAGCACCCAGGAATTTTTGCGGATGAATTCCAATAGTTACCTCTCCCTTTCGCATCACCCGGAACTGGTAGGAGCCGCAGATGAAGCAACTCACCTGTTTGGAGTCGGGCCCGGTGCGGTCAGGTTTATCGATGGAACCTACCATCCCCATGTTGAGCTTGAAAATAAAATTGCATCTTTTCTGGGCTATTCAGCCGCCAAGATTTTTAATTCCGCTTATACTGCCAATTGCGGGCTGGCCCTGGCTATTTCCAACGATAAGACGTACTGGATCGGGGATCAGCTGAATCACAACAGCATCATCAGGGCAATGCGCATTGCCGGGATTCCCCGGGACAATAAGGCTATCTATAAACATAATGATATGGATGAACTGAAAAAATGCCTGGAAGAGGTTCCGGGTGATATGGAACGGGTCATCATAATTACAGATGGTATTTTCAGCATGCGCGGAGATTATGCGCCACTGGATAAAATTGTGAAACTGGCGGAACAGTTTCACGATAATTTTGCTGACGGGGTGATTACGGTAACTGACGATTGTCACGGAACCGGAGCATATGGAGAAACGGGTCGCGGAACACCCGAATTTACCGGTGCCAGACCGGATATCATTACCACCACATTTGGAAAAGCATTTGGAGTAAACGGAGGTGCCATTGTGGCCAGTCCGGAAGTGATTGAAGCTGTCCGGCAGAAAGCAGATACCTACATCTATTCCAATCCCTTAAGTCCTGCCGACTGTGCCGCTGCGGTCAAGGCAATCGAAATTACAGAGCGTCAAGAAGGTAAAGACCGGCTTAAAAACCTGCAAGACCGGATCAGCCAGTTTCGCCAGGGACTGGAAGATCTGGGATTCGAGTCCATTCCGGGTCCTCATCCGGTGGTGCCGCTTTTGGTAAGAGATACCGCGAAAACTCACCAACTGGTGCAACATTTGTTTGATAATGGTATCCTGGCGGTAGGATTAACCTTCCCGGTTGTTCCCAGAGGAGACGAAACCATTCGTTTTCAGGTAAACGCTGCGCATACCAGCGGGGATATTCAGCAAGTTTTAGATGCATTGGCCGGATCAAAAAATTAAATTATTCTACCACACAATAAAGAGGAGACACTTATGACTGAAAATCAGCAACAACCCATAACACCGGAAGCACCGAAAGTGGAGCCGGTTACCAAAGATGCCCGAACATATGGAATGTTATGTCATCTGGTTGCCTTTGCCGGCTTCATTATCCCTTTCGGAAATCTGATTGGTCCGCTCATCATCTGGCTGTTGAAAAAGGAGGAATTCCCATTTGTCAATGATCAGGGAAAAGAGTCTCTCAATTTTCAGATCAGCATGACCATTTATGCCATTATCAGTGCTATTCTGATTGTGGTGGTGCTGGGAATTTTCCTGTTGATTGCGATTGTCATTTTCGAAATTGTCATGATTATTATCGCTTCTATAAAAGCAAACGAGGGTGTCAGTTACCGTTATCCACTGACGATCAGGTTTTTGAAATAATCCGTTTATGTATGTAAATATTCAGAGGATTCACGTTCATTCCGATGAACGTGAATCCTAATAATTGATAAAAACCAGCTTTTATCTCAGGTAAATTGTATTGCAGTGATATGTTCTCCATCCTGATTTATTTTAAAAGCTACATCAATTTTACGGCAAGTGAAGTTCTTTTTCACGTATTCTGAAACAGATTCTGCTGAAATGTGGGATTCCTGGATTCTGTTTTGAGGGGCCTGAGATGGAAAGACCCGGAAATATGAAATAAGGGAAGAGTAATATAATGGGAAGAGAATATCGCAAAACGGTTGAAAATTTACGGAAACTGGATATGCCGGATGATTGGCGATTGAGCTGGCCGGATTATCTGAAAATGGGATTATCCGAGGAGGATATTCCGGACCTGATTCATCTGGCAACCGATATGGAGTTGTTACTGCAGGAAGAAGATGAACCGGAAGTATGGGGGCCGGTTCATGCCTGGCGTGCTCTGGGACAGCTAAAGGCGCAGGAAGCCGTTGAACCGCTATTGAATCTCTTCCATGTCGAAGAAAGTGTAGACTGGATTTTCAGCGAAATTCCAATGGTAATATCTTTGATCGGCCCCACCGTTATTCCCGTTCTTAAAAAACATGTACAAAGAACATATCCCGTAGATCGGATTATAGTATCAATTTTGGAATGTTTATTTCATATTGCAAGAGATCATCCTGATAAAGAGAAAGAGATCATCGACTTTTATCTTTCAATGTTGAAGTCTTTTGAGACACAGACTCCGTATCTGAACTCCTTTTTGATATGGTTTTTAATAGATCTGGATGCGCGAGATGCTATTCCGGTAATGGAGCAGGCTTTTGAGGCAGGTATAGTTGATGAGACGATTGTAGGAGACTGGGAGGAAGTGCAGATAGATCTGGGATTACTGGAGAGACGGATTTCTCCGCAAAGAGATTACTTCTGGGATCGCCTGAATCGATTGTCAGTAACGGAAAACAAACAAAGTACAGAAGAGAGAAAAAAATCGCTCCATAGGAAGGCCGAGAAAAAAAAAGCCAAAAGAAAAATGGCAAAATCCAGCCGAAAAAAACAAAAAAAGAAAAACGGTAAGCGTTAATTAATTATACAATATTATTCTTTCCGGAGCAAAAGAAATGACTCCAATCTGGGCAGCGGAAGAAGTGTCGCTTCTTCGGCGATATTACCGCACGAAGGGAGCGAAGTATGTTGCATTACGGGTGGGTCGCAGCGCTGATTCGGTAATGGCAAAAGCGGCAAAACTTGGTATTCGCAGTCCCCGTATCAGGCCCTGGAAAGAGGGTGAGGACCATTTTCTGCAGCGGAGATACGGGAGCAGACCGGTTAAATCTCTGGCAAGAGCGCTCAGGAGAAGTGTCCCATCAGTGAGAAATCGACTTAAATTACTGAACCTGACCGAACAGAAAACGGAAAAATGGACGGAAAAGCAGAAAAAAATATTGTGTGAGTTGTACCCCGATCGGAAGAATTCACTTGATGATATTGCCCGTGTGATAAACCGGTCCCGGAATGCGATTCTGCTGCAGGCACAGGTACTTGGATTGAAGCGTCCCCAGCACGACCACATGTGGACAAAAGAGGAACACCAGTATTTTGTGAAGCATCACAAGACTAAATCCTACAAGGAAATTGCCCGGCATCTGGGTCTGACAGTCAGTGCGGTGAGTCATCATGCCAGCCGTTCCGGAATGTTAAAGCGGGCTCCGGGTCGCCCCTGGACCAGGAAAGAGAAGGCATTCGTGCGGCAAAATTACAAGATTTTATCCACGAAGGAAATTGCGGAAAAACTGGGAAGAACGGAAAATTCTATTATCACCATTGCCGGCCCGCTGGGGGTTAGTTCGGGGCGCAGTCGTCCCTGGAGTGAAGAAGAGAAGGAGTATTTGCGAAAGCATTATACCACTCTCTCTCCGGCGAAAATCGCCGTTAAACTGGACCGGACGGTGAAGGCCATCCTGGCTGCGGCGGTTAAGCTTAAGTTGACCCGTCGAAGAGGTGAGAAAACACAGAAAATTTGAAGGATCCGGAACCACCGTAGTCTGAGCAATTACAGGAATATATGACCGACTCGGCGCGTCTCAGAGAGTTTTCCTATTGTTGTACAAATCTTTATTCTTCCCGGTAAATCTCAGGGTAATCAATACAATTTCCGGAACGCTGTTCGTTCGTATGGGCGGCCCCCAGGTACCAACTCCGCATGAGACATAATAGTGAGTCTCTCCTCTCTTCAGGTAACCCCAGCTCAGTTCATAGATCATCCCGGTGATGAGATTAAAGGGAAAAAGCTGTCCGTGATGGGTATGTCCGGAAAGCTGCAGATCCACACCATTTCGCTCAGTGATCTCCAGATGATAAGGTTGATGGTCCATCAAAATAACCGGGAAGGATTTGTCCACTTCACTCAGGATCTCTTCCAGGGTTTTGCGGCCATCGGCCAGGCGTTCAGCCATCAGGTCTTTTCTTCCGGCCACATAAAAGGCATCCTGCACTTTCACCACTGAATCCTGCAGAACCGTTATATTTCCCTCTTGCATATAGGAAACGGCTTCTTCCATGCCGGCAAAATACTCATGATTTCCTGAAACCGCGAATACACCATATCGTGTGGTCAGATTTTTCAATATAGCGGACATGTTTTGTTCTGCAACAGAAGCTACATCTTCATCCACGATATCTCCAGGAAGAAATACGATATCGGGTTCGAGACCATTGATCTTTTCCACTATCTTTAACAATCGGCCACTTCGGATAACCGTTCCGAGATGGATGTCTGATACGACGACGGCCTTTAACTCTTTTATTCCATTCGCCGACTTGGGAATTTCTATGGTCACAGGATTTATGCGAAGGTAAAGTGTATTTATATAGCCTGCCCCAACCGTGAACAGAATCAAGATTAATCCCGCCAGCACTGTCCAGTGGGAGGTTTTTTGCGGATTCTGTGTCATGAAAGAAGGGAAAAAATGGAAAAAGTAATTCCCTAATTTCAATATATCAATCGCCAGAATCATTAAAAAAGCATACACCATTATGGCGAGATAAAATGAGCCAACGATAACCAGAGATTCAGTCAGAATGTTTCTGGAAATCTGTTCTCCAATACGGCCGAGGGGATAGGACAACACCAGCAGCATAAAAGAGTAGAGAAAAACAGAACGGTAAATACCCGTTCCGTCAAGAGCGCTATATGTCCGGCGAAAAATGTAAAAGTTGATTACGGTATAAACCAGAAGCACTATCGAAAAAAATATCAAAAAAGACGATTTCATTGTTCACCTGTGTTGTTTAAGATTCACCGAAATTCAAAATCCGACTTATATCATTGCAAAATGAAAATGTTGCAACCAGTTCATTTAGATGCACAGAATGAAAATTAGTGGCAAAGTAAAAGCAATTTATAATTTATAATTGTTTGAAAGAGATTGAGGTCCCGGGAATATTATTTACTAACATTTCTCACTTGAAAAAAGGGCTTTTAACTACATAATTATTATATAAATAGCTCGCATAATTTCTCGTATTTTTGTA
>JAFGSO010000140.1 GCA_016934605.1 Calditrichota bacterium
ACTATAATCGGTTGTGCGGAGCCCCGGGACACCTTCTATTTTTATAACCTTCGACCCAAGCCCCTCTATGCGGGCACCCATACTGATAAGAAAATTGCCAAGATCCACAATTTCCGGCTCGCTGGCCGCATTTTCCAGAATGGTAACACCGTCCGCAAGTACTGCGGTCATCATAACGTTTCCGGTAGCACCTACACTTGAAACATCGAAGTAGATGTGAGAGCCGGTAAGTTGTTTAGTACGGGCATTGATATAACCCCCATCCAGATCCAGTTGGGCTCCCAGGCTCTGCATCCCTTTAATATGTAAATCCACCGGACGGGGTCCCCAGGCACAACCGCCGGGCAATGATACCCTGGCTTTTTTAAAGCGTGCCAGCAACGGACCCAGTACGTAAATGGACGCTCGCATGGTCTTAACGAGTTCATAGGGTGCTTCAGGGAAGTCCGCCTGTATTGTGTCGATAATCAGGGTATGATCCTCAAAGTCAATCTTTGCACCGATGATCCGAAGGAGATGAGCCATGGTCCGCACATCCCGCAGTCTCGGGACGTTATGGATGGTATACCTCCCGGGAGACAGCAGAGTGGCCACCATTATGGGAAGTGCAGCATTTTTGGAACCACTGATGGTTACTTCTCCACTAAGAGGTTTCCCGCCATGAATAACAAATTTGTCCAAAGATAAGTCCTTTCCTGGGATATTTAATTATCAAGTTTCAATATATGAATCAGATTGTTCCCGGGCTTCCGACAGAAGCTGTCTGGCACTTTGTAATATTTCACCGGTTATTTTTTTCCCTGCCATCAGGCTGGCAATTTCCTTGATGCGTTCCTCCGGATTGAGATCGGTAACCCGTGTGAAAGTCCGCCCATTATCCACATATTTCTCAACACGGAAATGGGAAGAGCCAAAAGAAGCAATCTGTGGAAGATGAGTGATGCAGATTACCTGGTGAGAACGCGCCAGGCTTTGAATGTTTTTCCCTACTGCCAGGGCAATATGGCCGGACACACCGGCATCAATCTCATCGAATATCAGCAGGGGTATCCGGTCGGATTCCGCCAGAATATTTTTCAGAGCCAGCATAATCCGCGAAATTTCACCGCCGGAGGCGATCCTGGCCAGTGGTTTGAATTCCTCTCCCGGATTGGGTGAAATGTAAAATTCAATCTGATCAATCCCATATTCATCACCATGCAGGCTTTTACCATTCACTCGTGCAATTCCTCCTTCCTCTTCCAGATGACTGAAATTTACCCGGAAATGGATTTTTTTCATTCCGATTTCTCTCAGGAGAAATTCCACCTGTTTTTCACATTCAGTAGCCACTTTATGCCGGGATTCAGAGAGAGCAAGTGCAGCAGTTGTATATTCCCTCTTCACTGAGTTTAAGAGATTTTCAGCTTTTTTTACTTCTTCCTCTATATTTTCCTGCAGCCGTAGTTCAGATACCAGAAAATCGCGGTGTTTCAGAATTTCTTCAATAGAACCGCCATACTTTTTTTTCAACATGGACAGGGTGGCCAGACGTTGTTCGATTTCTTCCAGACGTTCAGGATTGTATTCAATTCTGTTCTGAAATTCTTCCACATTGCGGGTAGCTTCATCAACGATAATCCGTGCAGAAGAAAATTCATTGCTGATTGTTTTGATTTCATCTGAGAATTCAGAAAGTTCCTTCAGGATCTGCGAGGCCTGACTGAATAATGCTGTCAAACTTGTTTCACTGCCTTCTGATAGTTGATTGAATTGACTGGCCAGAGAATGTATTTTTTCAGCATTGGCCAAAATACGTCTTTCATGCTCAAGTTCCTCATCTTCACCCGGTTTTACTGCAGCTTTTTCGATTTCATTCAGCTGAAACTGGAACAGTTCATATTTTTGATCCATGGCCCGGCTTCTGTTCATCAGTTCATTCAGCTTATTTTCGGCTTTTCGAACATCTTCATATTGCGCGGAAACTGTTGCCAGCTCCCTCTCCAGTTTACCCAGTGCATCGATGAAATAGCGGTGAGTATCCTTGCGTAACAGACTCTGGTGTTCATGCTGGCTGTGTATATCCACCAGCATATCTCCAATTTCCGAAAGTGTACCGATGGTTACCGGAATATCATTAATAAATGCTCGGGAGTTTCCCTTCAGAGGAATTTCACGTCTGAGTATTAATTCTTCCTCTGTTTCCAGACCTTTTTCTGAGAGAAATTTTTTTAGCTCCGCTAATTCCCCGATTTCAAAAATAGCTTCAACCAGAGCTTTTTCTGAACCTGCTCTAACCACTTCGGTCAATACCCGGCCACCCAGTACGGCAGAAATAGCACCGATGAGAATAGATTTTCCCGTCCCTGTCTCTCCGGTGAGGATATTAAGTCCCGCCCGAAAATCTAGATGCAGTTGATATGCCAGGGCAAAATTCTGGATGAAAATGGATTTCAGCATAATGATATCAATTCCATTGATTTAAAATTTACGAACAAGGGGAGGGAATTTTCAAGAATTGTTTTTTCTGGTAATAAATTACTGCGCGTTTTCTTGCCGGCAGAAACAGCAGGAAACCGCCTATTCGCGAATAATCATGAATTTGCCGGATCCGGCATTTCCCTGTTCATCCGTCACCAGATATATATAGACTCCCGAGGAAACCAGCCGGCCATCCTCATTGCGGCAATCCCAGCGGGCAAAGCTTCCAAAAAAATCTGATCTGTTGCCAAAATCCAGTGTTCTGACCAGCCTGCCGGTAGAAGTCAGAATTTTCAATTCACTATTGGCAGTCAGGTTTCTAAAATATACATAATTTATTTGTCCCGCTTTAACCAGAAGCGGGCTGGGTCCCACCCTTATTTTATCCAGTTTTTCCAGGGGTGTGGTAAACGGATTGCTGCGTAAAATTGCCAGTCCTGCCATGGTGGAAATGTACACATCTCCGGTATTATCATCCACAAAAACGCTTCGTATGTATTGATCGGGAAGATTGGTCTTAAATATATTCGGGCCGACCAAATCGCTTCTTGTCGGGACGAAGTGCCGCCAGCTGGCAGGATCGAAAGGTGATCCGCGTGACAGAAGCAGGCTGAGTCCCCGGTCTGTGGCGAACCACTTGTTATTTTCACTATCCACGAAAATGGCATTTATGGAAAGTCCAACCGGCTGGTAATCTTCCCTGAAATCGAAAATGTTGCCGTTTAAGTAGGCATTGAGTCCGGAAGGAGTACCTATCCAGACATATCCATCCTGATCTCC
>JAFGSO010000141.1 GCA_016934605.1 Calditrichota bacterium
CCCGATTATTTTTTAAATTTTGGACCGCCATGGTATGAGCCATCCAGCGGGGCAACCAGACCTGAGAATGGGGATGCCATTGATATTGTCGGAGGTTTATTTCAACCGGATTCTTTGATGCCGATGATCGTGGTTTATGAAATCAATGGGCTTACCTGGAGGGACAGTACTATCCTTGGCCTGCACCTGGGCGGTGGATGGATTAAACGACATATGACTCAGGCAAAATATGTTCATACCCCTTGGGATAGCAGCTGTGGATTCAGGATTCAGGCAGGTTGGCATCCTGGTGGCCTTCCTGGTATGATGTTGCCCGATTCAATCTTCTGCCATATGCAGCAACTGTTTCCGCAGAATATGCCTCAATTTCAGAATCAGCATATTTTTGCCGGATTTGAAGTGGGAATGTTTGGTCCCAATGGATTTAACCTGTTAATGGGACATATGATCGGTCAGAATGCCCTGATGTTCAATAATCAGGTTCAGTATCGTTTTCACTACAATGATGTGCAATTACAGGGATTTAATATTGATGAGAATACTATTCAGTTGAAATCTTGGGATAACAGCTCCGGTTCATGGATTGTGGAAACAGATGCCCAATTAAACACGGCGGATAATACAGTTACCTTAACTTCTCAGGAGATCGATCGTTACTATATTTTAACCGGCGATGAAGTCGTGGTTAATTTGGATAACGAAGAAACATTGCTGGCAGATGGTTTTATGCTCGAACAAAATTATCCCAATCCCTTTAATCCTTCAACTACCATCAACTTCACACTGTCAGAAACCGGACAGGTGGAATTAATTCTTTATAATGTTCTCGGACAGAAAATTATGGTTCTGATGCAGGATGCTTCAATGCCGGCAGGCTCTCATCAATTCGTTTTCGAGGCAGGCACTTTGCCGAGCGGAATTTATTTTTATGAGTTGAAGGTTGATGGAGTGAGCAAAGTCAGAAGAATGAATCTTTTGAGGTAAGAATATTTTATATCGAGGGTTGTGTGACTGGTTAAATAACAGGGAAGATTATTAATCGGGTGGCACTATAAAAGGTTAAAAGGCGGTCTATAGGCCGCCTTTATATTAAAATTTGGTCTATAATAGTATTACCAAATCAAGGAGGAAATTTTAATGACACGCAAAAGCATATTTGTTAATTCTGTTTTTTGGGTTTTTTTTCTTCTTTTCTTAATTGGCTGCGATAAGGATATAAACAATGTTGATACCGGGACATTGCGCATCAAACTAACAGATGCTCCTTTTCCTATTGATATGGTTTCGGAGGCCAATGTAACCATAAACAAGATCGAAATTCGTCAGGAATCTTCACAGGCAGGTGAAAATCCGTTTCTTGTTCTGACGGAAGAAGAGCTCGGCTACAATCTTCTAGATTTGCAGAATGGTATTACTGCCGATCTGGCAGAAATTGAAATTCCGGTAGGAGATTATAACCTCCTTCGCCTGTATGTATCCGCGGCGAATATTATATTGACCGATGGAACGGTTTATGACCTGACCATTCCCAGCGGTGCTCAAACAGGCATAAAGATTTTTGTTGAACCTGCAATTCAGGTTGTTGGCGGATTGACCACCGAGCTGGTTCTTGATTTTGATGTGAGCCAGTCATTTATTGTCCAGGGCAATCCTTTTACACCTGCAGGTATCAATGGATTCATATTTACTCCGGTTATTCGTGCAGCCAATATTTCCACTACCGGAAGTATCAGTGGAAAGGTAATTGATAATTTAGCCATCGCGATAGTAGATGCCATAATCTGGATTGAAGACGATGCCAATACCTACTCGTCCTTTTCCAATAATGAAGGATTATATACCCTATCATTTATTCCCGCCGGAACATATACCGTTTATGCAACCAAGAAAACCGCCACTGTCGAATATGATACCGTTTCGGTTGAAAATGTGGAAGTGGTAGCTGGAAATGTAACTGCCCTGGATGATATAGTTCTAACGCAGCAATAAAAGATAAATGAAGAAGGTTGAGAAATACAGTCTGCAGTCTGCAATCGGCAGTCTGCAGACTGGGATTACCGGTCGCCAGTAACCAGGAAACAAGATCGAAGATTAAAAAGTGAATAAATGTTATTACACCTAGGAGGTAAAACTCATTTAGCTTGTGCTTTTGGTCCGCTTACCTATATCAGAACCATATTCATGGGCATTAAACCGGCGCTATGTGTTAAATTAGTAACCTGTTTTAAATACAAAGACAGTCTTCTCTGCTTAAATTTAACAGCAAAAATACAAAATCCCCTTAATATAGTTGTCTCAAGGCAGGAATAGTTATATATTCTTCACTATTAATTTAGTGAAGATATCAATACCTTTACATAAATATCAAGATGTCATCTCCCGCAAAGATCATTGCACTCCTGGTGCTGCTGTTGGTTGGGGAATTATACAGCAATACCTTTGCTTCTGAATCAACAGATTCCCGGTGGAAGGAATACGGTATTCCCAATTACCGTAATTATTCTCCCGGAGAATACCGGGCACATTTCCAGAACTGGGAAATTGTTCAGAATCAGCAGGGTGTTATTCTGGTGGCTAATAACGATGGCCTGCTCTCCTTTGACGGGGTGAACTGGCGACGATATGATCTGGAAGGAAAACTCTTCCACTCCCTGCGTTCACTGGCTATTGACGATTCCGGGACCATCTATTGCGGAACGGGAAGCCATTTCGGTTACCTGATCCGTGGGGACGATGGTAGTTACCGTTTTATTTCACTACTTGACCGGGTAAAGGAAGAATTCCGCAATTTCAATGATGTCTGGTATACCCTCCTCCTGGAAGATGCCGTATTCTTTATTACCCACACCTCCATTTTCCGCTGGAAAAATAATAAGTTGGAGGTCCTGCAAACAACCGACTCTCAGCATATTTTCCACACCGCATTTGTGGCAGGGAATAGCTTGTATATTCGAAAAGTGGGTGTGGGTCTGATGAAAGTATCTGGAGATAGCCTTTATTTAATCCCTGGAGGACAGATCTTTGCCGGACGGCCGGTCTATTTCATGCAGCCTTATGACGATAATTCCATTCTGATCGGAACAGATAGTGAAGGATTTTTTCTCTATGATGGATCAAAATTTCAATCCTTTCCTTCCAATACCCTTTCCTATTTGAAGGAACACCATCTTTACTGTGGTATACGCCTGCAGGATAATTCCTATGCACTTGGAACCCGCACCGGTGGTGTACTTATCATGGATCGACAGGGGAATCTGCTCAAAATTTTTGATAATACCCAGGGCCTTCAGGATAATTCTGTCTGGAATATTTATCCCGACCGCCAAGATAATCTGTGGCTGGCGCTCAATAACGGAATCAGTAAAGTGGAGATACCCTCAGCAGTGTCGGTATTCAACAAGCAAAACGGACTGGAAGGAATTGTTGAAAATATTGTCCGTTACAGGGGACAGTTGTATGTGGCTACCAATCTGGGAGTTTACTACCTGCAGCGAAAAACGGGAAGCCGCGAAGGGAATTATCCGGAATTTCAACGTTTCTCAATGCTAAATGAATATGCCTGGTGTCTTTATGCTTCCGATACCGAACTGCTGGCGGGTACCACAGGAGGAATCTATCGCATAAGAAATAAACGTGCTGAGAGAGTAGATGGTTCCTGGGGTTCAGTGTTTGAAATTAGTGCTTCAAGATTCCAGCCGGCTGTTTTTTACCTGGCAACCCGTAACGGCGTTGGTTTGATGAAACTTGAAAATAACCGTTGGATCAACCTGGGGTATCTGCCCGGCATTGAGGAAAAAATTTATCATATTGTTGAAGAAGATTCTCGCAAACTCTGGCTGGAGACGGCAAGTGAGGGAGTAATCCGGGTTGAACTGAAGGGAGAACCCGAAAATCAATCCACCAGAGCCACTCTTTTTGATAGTTCCGATGGACTTCCATCGGCGAGAATTTATCCGATCAGAATTAACGAAAAGATCTATTTTTCTACTCCAGAAGGGATGTTTGCTTTTGACTCTTCCCACGGTCATTTTAAAATGGCTTCTAAATTCAACCTGTCGAGGATTTGGGGATTTCTGGGTAGAGAGGATACGCTGGGACGTTTATGGCTTTCGCGGTACAAAAATTTCGGCGATCCCGAAGAAATATATATGGGTGTGGAAAAAAACGATGGTAGTTATCAGTGGGTTTCCAGGCCATTCTCCGAAATTCAGGATATCAGTCATGTGAACGCTGTTTTCCCGGAAAATAAGGATGTGGTATGGTTTGGCACTTCCGAAGGCCTGATACGTTATGACGGGCGATTTACCAAGCTCGATAAACCAGCGCTGAATACGCTGCTTCGTCGGGTGATTATCAACCAGGATTCAATTGTTTTCAATGACGGCGAGCAGAAAATTCCGCCTGAATTTTCAAATATCCATAATAATCTGCGTTTTGAGTTCGCCCTGTTAAACTTCAGGTGTGAGGAAAAAAATCAGTACAGCGCTATTCTGGAAGGATTTGAGCAGAACTGGTCACCCTGGAACTTTGAGAACTGGAGGGATTATACAAATCTTTCTCCGGGCAACTATAAGTTCCGGGTTCGAGGCAGAGATGTCTTCGGAATTCAATCCGATGAAGCGTTTTTTGGTTTTACCATTCTGCCACCCTGGTACAGGACCATCTGGGCGTACCTGGTATACGGGCTGGTATTTATTCTGGGTATAGTTACGATAGATCGTTATCAACGGAGGCGTCTGGCAAAAATTGAACAACAGAAAGCTCATCTCAGAGAAGCTGAGATTGTGCGCAAAATAAATATTAAATTAAATGAGAAAAATACGCAGTTAGAACAGGCACTGCAGGCTTTGAATCAGGCGAAAATTCAGCTGCAAAGTTCCGAATCAAGGTTCCGATCGGTGGTTGAAACCGCACATGAAGCAATCATTACGGCAGATAAAGCGGGGAAAATCGTTTTCTGGAATCAGCATGCAGAGACACTTTTTGGTTATTCCGAAAAGGAAGCACTGGGTAAACCACTGACAATTCTGATGCCGGAACGATACAGAAAAAAACGTCTGGCAGGTATAGAACGGTTTATCAGCAGAGGTGAAACCAGAATGATGGGAAAGGTCACTGAACTGCATGCCCTGCGAAAAAATGGTGTCGAATTTCCAGTTGAACTGACAATTTCAGAATGGAACACCGATGAGGGGGAGTTTATAACCGGTATCATACGTGACATCTCAAAGCGGAAACAGGAACAGAAAGCCAAGGAGCAAGCTTATGCCTTGCTGGAAACAGAATATCAGCGAAAAACAATGGAACTACAGAAAGCCAGTAATCTCCAGCATTCCATGCTGCCCCGGGAATTACCGAAAACCCGCCACCTGGAAATTTCTGCATATATGAGAACGGCCATCGAAGTAGGGGGAGACTATTATGATTTTCATCAGTCCGGCAAGGACGATTTAACGGTAATTATCGGAGATGCTACCGGTCACGGATTGGAAGCTGGTATGATGGTAGCAGCCACCAAAAGTCTGCTCTCATGTCTCATGTGGGAAAAAAGTCTCAGCCAAATTTTTGAGCAGGCAAACCGTGTTTTTAAAAATCTGAATCTCCGCAATATGTATATGGGGCTTCAGATGGTACGGGTTAAAGGATATGAACTGGAACTCTGTTCTGCCGGAATGCCTCCGGTGTTGATACACCGCTGCGGGCAGTACGGAGTGGACGAAATTATTATAAAAGCGATGCCCCTGGGAATTTTTACAGATGTTTACTTCCGGACGAAGAAGACCACAGTGAAATCCGGAGATACCATAATGCTGATGAGCGATGGATTCGCAGAACGCTTCGATCCTGAGAGTGAGATTATCGGATTCGAAAAGACTAAGAAAATTTTCAACGAAGTTGCCGGTGAACATCCCGATACCATTATCGATCATTTCGTCAAAACAGGTGACCGCTGGGCAGCAGGGCGGGCTCAAAATGACGATATAACCTTTGTGGTGCTGAAGGTGAAATAAATGCATATCGGAATGGAATCTTAACAATAGCAAAAATAAGACACTCAATTTTAGATGCTGATCATGTGATTGGATAAATGGAGACTTTGTTCACTGCCAACTACTTATCACAAAAAAAAACTACGGCAGATAGTGGAGTTCAACGGACGGACTCTGCGTTCATGGCGAGGATCCAGGATTCAATATCCAGGATCCTGACTCCTGAATCCTATCCTTCTCCCTCCATCCACTCACACCCAAATACCATATACCATATACCATATACCATATACCATATACCTTATACCTTATACCTTATACCATATACCTTATACCCCAGACACACATTTTCAAACAATTCTGTAATTGAAAGGCAAAATTTCATATAATTGGGAGTAATATTGGTATATAAAAATAAATTTAGTGGGATGAATATTTTTTAAGGGGTGAATCATGC
>JAFGSO010000142.1 GCA_016934605.1 Calditrichota bacterium
ATTTCACCGGAAGATATGTCCGCTATTTTCCCCATGAACCTGATTGAACAGGAGATGAGTCCGCAGCGGGAAATTCCGATTCCGGATGCGGTACGTGAAGCTTATGCCATTTACCGGCCATCTCCCCTGATTCGGGCCCGCCAGCTGGAGAAAGCACTGCAGACACCCGCCAGGGTGTATTATAAATATGAAGGAGTGTCGCCCACCGGAAGTCATAAACCCAATACAGCTATTCCTCAGGCATATTACAATAAACAGGCCGGCACCAGAAAACTGACCACAGAGACCGGGGCAGGGCAGTGGGGAAGCTCGCTGGCCTATGCCTGTCACCTGTTTGGCATGGAATGTACGGTTTTTATGGTAAAAGTAAGTTACCAGCAGAAGCCTTACCGGAAGACTATGATGAATCTTTTCGGAGCGGAAATCTATGCTTCTCCATCCGATCGGACGGAAGCCGGCCGCAAAATATTGGCTAAAGATCCCGACTGCCCGGGCAGCCTGGGAATCGCCATCTCGGAAGCTATCGAAACTGCCCTGCAGGCGGAAGATGCCAAATACTCGCTGGGAAGCGTGTTGAATCATGTGCTGCTGCATCAGACGGTTATCGGACTCGAAGCGAAACAACAATTTGAACTGGCGAATGACTATCCCGATGTGGTGATCGGCTGTCACGGCGGTGGCAGTAATTTTTCGGGACTGGCTTTACCGTTTGTTAGAGACAAAATCAATGGAAAGGATATTGACATACTGGCGGTAGAACCAGAATCCTGCCCTACACTGACTCAGGGCAAAATAGAATATAATTTCGGCGATACTGCCGGACTGACACCTCTGATGAAAATGTATACCCTGGGGCATGACTTCATCCCGCCGTCCATTCATGCGGGCGGATTAAGATACCATGGTGCTGCTCCCATCGTGAGTGCATTGCTGGAAAACGGATTGATCCGGGCCGAGGCTATCGGACAGATGGAAATATTCAAGGGCGCTCTAATGTTTGCTCAGGCTGAAGGAATTATTCCTGCTCCCGAGTCCTCCCATGCCGTGCAGGCAGCCATACAGCAGGCACTCCTGGCAAAAGAAGAGGGAACTGACCGAACCATTGTATTTAACCTCTCCGGACACGGACTGCTGGATCTTTCAGCCTATGAAGCATATCTGAATGGTCAGCTTCGTGAGGAGAACCGACCGGCGGTGGCCTGAAGCTCAATTCTTAAATGATTAATGATTAAGGAGAAATCATAAAGGTGGTTTCTCCTTTTCTATTTTCCACAAGGCAAGGCATATTCAATAAAAGTTGCATTGTCAGGTGTGCCTTAGTAATTTTGGCGGTAAATTACTGATATTTAAATATTTTATCGCATGCAGGGACCATGAAGAAGGGAGAACTTTTAACAATTAATATTGACAAACTTGCTTTCGGTGGCAAAGGTATCGCCCGGGTAGATAACCGGGTAGTTTTTGTAGAAGGCGGACTTCCGGGCGACCGGGCCGAAGTCAAAATCCAGAAAGTGAAGAAGAAGCACATCGATGCCCGCATCACGGACGTAATAAAACCTTCTCCATTGAGACGTGAGGCGGAATGCAGTCATTTCGGACAGTGCGGCGGCTGTAAATGGCAGAATCTGGATTACCGGCATCAGGTGCAGTTCAAACGGGAACAGCTTCTGGAGAGTTTCCGTCACCTGGCCGGACTAACGCCGGAAGTGATTCACCAGACCACTCCCTCCCCCCTTATTTTCGCTTACCGTAATAAAATGGAATTTTCTTTCACCGATAATCGCTGGCTTGTTCCGGAGGAGCTGGCAGATCCGCGGATAAAAAAAGACTTCGCCCTGGGGCTGCATGTTCCCGGTTCATACGACCGGGTGATGCACATCGAAAAATGCTGGCTGCAGGATGATGTCATGAATCGTATTCTGAATTTTTCACAGAATTATTTTAAGCAAAGCGGACTGCCTGTTTTTAATCTGAAAACCCATGAGGGATTGCTCAGATTTCTGGTCCTCCGAAAGTCCTTCTCGCATGGGGAATATATGGTTAATATCGTCACATTTCGCCCTGCGGAATCATTACTGGCTGACTATGCAAATAAATTAAATTCGCAGTTTCCGGAAATTACCAGTATTATCAACACAGTGAATCCGCGGGTGGCCCAGATAGCCTTTGGGGAAGAGGAATATGTGCTTTCCGGGCAGGATCATATCACCGAAAAAATGGATGAATTCACTTTTGAAATATCAGCCAATTCTTTCTTTCAGACCAATCCCCTGCAGGCGGTTCATCTCTATCATACCGTTCAGAAATATGCCGGACGTCATAATAATCTGATATGGGATCTGTATTCAGGAACCGGCACAATTGCCATGTTCCTGGCAGGAAATGCCCGGAAAGTGAAAGGCTTTGAGCTGGTTGAAAGTGCGGTAATGGATGCCCGGAATAACTGCGCCGGGAATTCCATCGATAACTGTGAATTTATTGCTGGAGATATTCGAGATAATATTTCCGGGACCAGTGATAATCCCGATATTATTGTTTGTGATCCCCCAAGATCCGGCATGCATGAAGATATCCTGAAAGCTATCATGAATAAACGGCCCCAGAAAATAGTTTATGTTTCGTGCAATCCCGCGACCATGGCCCGGGACATCCAGCAGCTGACGACGGTGTATCAGGTTGCCGAGATCCAGCCGATAGACATGTTTCCCCATACCTATCATATCGAATCGGTTGCCCGACTGGAGCTGAAATGAGAAAACTGTCCTATGAAGAAATTACCGCACGGCGTTTAAACAGGCAGGAAATTCAGAGGGCAGAACGATTTCCCATAATAACCCTGCTCGATAATATCAGAAGCCTTCATAATGTGGGGTCTATTTTCCGGACAGCTGATGCGGTTCGCCTCAAAAAGCTCTACCTGTGCGGTATTACCGGTAATCCTCCACGCAAAGAAATAGACAAGACTGCTCTGGGTGCTGTCGATACTGTTCCCTGGGAATACCGGGAGGATGCCGTTCAACTGGTAAAAGAATTGAAACAGGAGGGCGTGCAGATGGTGGCACTTGAACACACTTCAGAGAGCCGGCCGTTTGATAGAATCGACATCCGTTTTCCGGTGTGTCTGGTTGTGGGCAATGAAGTGTTCGGAATCCAGGATAAAATTGTGGAGCTTGCCGATACAGCTGTGGAGATACCCATGTATGGCACCAAGCAATCTCTTAACGTAACCATTGCCTACGGAATTGTGATTTATCGTTTATTGGATCAATTTTTAGCACAGAATAAATAATTTGGCGATTATTTGTGCAGAAGTTGTTTCATCGCAAAATAAAACATATATTTTAATTAATTGACAAGAATCCGGCTCTATGGCATCGATAATATATCTGGTTGAATCCAGAGAGAAAATCGCACAACTGGTTACCAACAAAGCGATTGAAAGCGGATACGAGATTTACATTTTCCGTAACTTTTCAGATCTTGTAACAGATCTGAAGACCCAAAAACCCGATGCCATCTTTCTTCACCATAATCTGCTTGTTGAAAACAGCGATGAATTAGAAATCCTTCGCCCCTATTTCACAATTCTTTATGCTGAAAAACTGAATCCAGACAGAAAACTGGATTATTACTGCCATGGCATAAATAGAGTGATCGATTCCGG
>JAFGSO010000143.1 GCA_016934605.1 Calditrichota bacterium
AACCAGCAATCATGAATCTCTGAGCCCCTGATCCTCCAGCCTTTTTCCCATCTCTACACCTTTATACCCTATACCCTATACCCTATATACCCTATACCCTATACCGTATACCGTATACCGTATACCGTATACCCTATATCATATACGCCCCTACTCAATCACGCCAATCTCCACATCCCGAAAAGCTTCCGGTATCTCCAGCCCGGAGTCAGCCCACGCCTGCTGAAAGGCTGCCTGAACTTCTTCGGCTGTAATGGGTCCGCCCACAACGATAACACTTCTCTCCGGATGGAAATATTTGGCCGAAGCATCCAGAATATCTTTACGGGAAATACCGATAAGGCGATCGGGATAGGTATCAAAATCGTTCATTGGTTTGCCCGACTTGTTCTGATCTACCATGATCCGGAATATCGAAACCGGATCCTCCACAATCATAGGAAGAATACCAAGAAAATAGCGTTTGGCATCATTGAGTTCATTTTCTGTAACCAGTTCAGATCTCATTTTTTCAATTTCGGCGATAGCCGATGTCAGCAATTTCCCGACATTTTGTGGTGATGTCTTGGACTGCAGGTACCACCAGCCTCCCTCTATCCGTCCTTTCAGCTTTGAGGTGATTCCATACGTGAGTCCCTGTTTATCTCTGATATTCAGTCCCAGGCGGGAGGTGAGAGAACTGCCACCCAGGATATAATTGGCCATTTCCAGTTTTTCATAGTCCGGATGATGAATGAAGGGAGCTTCATGGGCAATTCGCACATCCACCTGTTTATCCTCATAATTGGTATATACTTTAAAATCAAGTCCTTTCAGCAGTTTTTGATCCGGAAAATCGAAAAGTTTACTGCTGGCTTCGGTTTGCCAGTTTCCTACATATTTATTCAGAAGTTTCTGAAGATTATCCCGGGAGATATCTCCCAGAACCAGCAGGCTGGTATGGTTTGGCTGGTAGTAGGTATTATAATACTGCCTGATATCCTTCAGGGTTACACCGCTGAAAGATTCGGGTGTAATCGGTTCAAAATAAGGATGGCCTTCAAATATTTTTTCAACCAGATAGCGGCTGGTCTTCCAGCCTGTTTTTTTGACAGCTTCCTCCAGAACGGCAACACGCTGCATTTTCATGGTCTCGAATTCCTTTTCAGGAAATGAGGGATTTTTCAGGAGATCGCTTCCAATGTGGGTGAGTGTTTCGAAATTTTCCCTGATTGTTCCCCAGGAAAATAGAATATTTTCGTCTCCGCCATGAAAAGAAACACCAGTTGAAAGCATAGAAAGTGTATCCATAAGTGCGTCATAGGGAAATTGTTGACTGCCCAGACTTACCAGGCTGGCGGTCATCTGGCTGACAGATTCTTCACCGGTCACGGAACTGGTGTTGCCGGTATGAATGATTCCTGCCAGTTCAATAATCGGGAAACTGTGGTCTTCATAAAAAGTGACTTCAATGCCATTATCCAGTTGGAATGTTGTCAGAGCGGGAGCAATCGGATTCGGCAGAATAAAATTGGCAGGATCGAAGGGAATCTGCTCTTCATCTTCCTTGCCGGCTTCAATTTTATGTTCATCAGGTTCTATCGGGGAAAGATCTTCATTGCTTAAAATGATATCAGTCGCCTTCTCCAACAAAGAATCCCCGGGCAGAAGTAGTCCTTCCGCGTAATACTCAAAATTCATATATTTATTCAAGACTCTCATGATGTCTTCAGCAGAGACCCGGTCAATCAATTCACGATAGCGGTCATAATATTGAAAATCTCCGGCCATTAATTCATACGATCCAATCCGGGAGGCGACTCCGGAAACTTTCATGTTACTGTAAACATCGTTCACCTTGTAGGCGTTTTTCACTTTCAGCAATTCTCTGTCGCTTACCGGTTCACTTTTCATTATTTCAATTTCGCGGCGGAAAATGTTCTTTACAGTATCAAGATGTGTTTCGGGATAAAGCTCGGCGGTGAAAACCAGTGGACCCATATCGATATAGCGTGCGATGGTGAAACGGAAATGGCGGCACAGGCGGCTTTGAACCAGTTTTTCGTACAGGCGGGATGTCCGTCCTTTACTCAGGATGTCAGAAGCCAGATCCAGCACCGGAAAGTCGGGATGGGAAAAAGGAACTCCCTGAAAATAAGCGGTGTATTTTGGATTTACTACCGCAGGGGATTCTTTACGGATGCTCTTAAATGTTCTGATATCAGGCTCTGGTATATTGACTTCAGAAACCTCGGGACCTGCCGGAATTTTTCCGAAATATTTTTTGACCGTCTTTATCATTTCTTCGGTTTCGAAATCACCAACCAGTACCAGGATGGTGTTATTTGGAGTATAAAATGTTTTGTAATATTCATGAGCGTCATCCCGGGCCATATTGTCCAGGTCGTTCATCCAGCCAATAATAGGCCAGCGGTAGGAGTGACTCATATAGAAAGCTGCCTGGAGTTCCTCATCAAGGATTTGACCGGGATTATTTTCCACTCTGAGACGTCTTTCTTCCTTAATAACATTCATTTCACTGGAAAACTCTTTCGGATCCAGAACGGAGTTCATCATTCGGTCTGCCTCAATTTCCAGCGCGATCTCAATTTTATTTTTGGGCATCTGTTCATAATAGACCGTCATATCTTTGGAGGTGAATGCATTGAATACTCCGGAGTTTCTCTTTATAAGTCGGGAGATGTATCCGGTGGGGAATGTGGGAGTGCCTTTAAACATCATATGTTCTACTACATGCGAAATACCGGTTTTTCCAATCGTTTCGTTGCGTGAACCAACCTTGTAATACAAACGCTGAATAATGATAGGAGACTTATGCATTTCTACCAGTATTACATTCAGACCATTGTCCAGCACGAAACGCTGAGGTGCAATTTTTTCGGCCGGGAACAGTGCGGTAGAAAGTAACAGAAGTAGCAGTACAGGTATGATTTTCAACATTTGGGAATTCATCTGGATTTTCTCCTTTTTTGGATGAGTTCTTTTCTAATAAACACTTCACGGGCCGATATCTTGCTTGAGAAAAAAGATTTTGGTGGCT
>JAFGSO010000144.1 GCA_016934605.1 Calditrichota bacterium
CGGTAGGCGGATCCGCCCACTGGCAGACTTTTCCGCTTTTCGTGTGCATACTGGCCAATAGCTTCAGGCTGCTAGTTCCTGGCAGTTGTTTTCTAAATATGTCATTTGAAATTTAGGATTTAATTGTTATCACGCCGATAGGCGGATCAGTCAGCCGGTAGGCTGATCCGACCTCCGGCGTGACCTACCGGCTGATTTGGTGCTTGGTAATTGGAATTTGCCTCTGGTTGCTGGTTAAACCAGGGACAGCATAGTCCCAAATACTCTATTTCTTTATATTCTTATTTCCCTATTCCCCTATTCCCCTATTCCCCTTATTTTCCCATTCCCTGTTAAATAAAAAATGTTTTGACTGAAGAAGGAAAAATTTTTATATTTTAAAGCTAATGATCGCGGGGTGGAGCAGTTTGGTAGCTCGTCGGGCTCATAACCCGAAGGTCGCAGGTTCAAATCCTGCCCCCGCTACTAAGTATACTGTCCTGACCAAAAGGGACAGTTTTTTTATCCGGTAAGAACATGGCGGCGTAGCTCAGTTGGTTAGAGCATCGGAATCATAATCCGAGTGTCCGGGGTTCGAATCCCTGCGCCGCTACTATATTTTATGCCTGCCTTTCCATGAAAAGTCATCTTGAAACTAGATTTCTGGAATTCTGTGTTCGAAAAAAACTCTTTCAACCCGGAGAAAAAGTCCTTGTGGCTGTAAGCGGTGGCATGGATTCGGTTGTGCTGCTGTATCTTCTCATGAAGTCCCGGCAACGCTTAAAAATTGACCCGGCAGTGGTTCATCTGCATCATCATATTCGCGCCGGAACTGCAGATATGGACGAAAGACTGGTAGAGGAGCTGGCAGAGAGGCACCAGCTTACTTTTTTTTCGCAGAAGTATCCGGTGAAAGATTACGCGGCTGAGCACGGATTGTCGCTGGAAGAAGCGGGTCACCGGTTGCGACGAAGTTTGTTTGAGATGCTGGCAAAGGAACAGGGATATGACCGGATCGCTACCGGTCATCATCGGGATGATCAGGCAGAAACAATTTTAATGCGGATAATTAACGGAACCGGCCTCCAGGGTCTTGCCGGGATTCGCCTGAAATCAGGGAAATGGGTTCGGCCTCTTCTTTTTGCCTCCCGGGAAGAGATTGCCCGATATGCCCATGATCAAAAGATTCTTTTCCGTGAGGATGAAACCAACCGGGATTTGTCGATCCTGAGAAACCGTATCCGGAATCAACTTCTGCCACTTTTGAAAAAGGATTATAATCCCGCTGTCGATCAGCATCTGGCACACCTGGCCGGTATCCTGGATGAGTGGGACACTTATGTTTCCGGTATTGTCGATGATTGTCACAAAAATTACCTGAATATTGTCTCTCAAAATAAAATTCGGGTTGGAATCTCTTTCTTTAAACAATATTTTTCTTGGATTAGAATCAGATTAACAGAAGTGGTTCTGGGTGAATTGATAGAACAGGGCTTTAAAATAAGTTATGGTCAATTTACCGATTTTTCGGATTGGGTGGAAACAGGAGCTGCAGGAAGCCGGTTCCATTGGTCTGGCCCCGTATGGTCGGTCAAAAAAAATAAATACATTGAATTTTTAAAAACGGAAGGTTTAGCGGATTTTTCAGAAGATCTTGCTTTAAATCCGGGATATACCCTGGTGACGCCGGATGGTCATTATGAAATTACTATTGAGCCGGTTTCACGAAAGGAGATAGCATTCAGTCAAAAAAAGAATGAAGAATTTATCGCAGGGGACAGGCTTAATTTTCCGTTGAAATTGAGAAAGTGGAAGAAAGGTGACCGGTTTACTCCTCTGGGGATGAAATCCGGCAAACTGGTAAGTGATTATCTGACTGATCGCAAGATCGGTTTTCCGGAAAGACAGGGTGCATATGTAATGTTGAATGAAGATGAAATTGTGGCAATTCCCGGAATACAAATCAGTGAAGAGTACAAGATCCGCAATACCAGCCGGAAATTTTTTCGTTTAACCATAAAAGAGTCGGAATAATGGATTCATCCAACATAATAGTCGAGAATCTTGAATTTGAACTGCTGTTCAGTGAAGCTGAAATTCAGCAGCGGATAGGGGAACTGGCTGAAGTTATTTCGCAGGACTATAAGGGAAAAGTGCCGATATTCGTCGGAGTATTAAATGGTGCGATCCTTTTTCTCGCTGACCTGATCAGAGAACTTTCGATTGAATGTGAGATTGATTTTATTAAAATTTCCAGCTATGGGGACAAAAGAATTTCTTCCGGACAGATTACCATGATCAAGGATTTCAGCGCAGATCTTCACGGACGGGATATAATTGTGGTAGAAGATATTGTCGATTCCGGGCTTTCGGTGAGCTATCTGAAGAAAAGAATTGAAAGTATGAAACCTGCGAGCCAAAAATTTGTTTCACTATTGATTAAAAAAGAATGTGCCGTGGTTCCCCTGAAGATCGATTATGTTGGTTTTGAGATTGAAAATAAATTTGTAATTGGTTATGGACTGGATCTGGCACAGAAAAAGAGAAACTTAAATGCGATTTACCAGATAAAAGAAAATTAAAAACTGAGGAAAAGAACAAAACGCATGAAGCAAAATAAAAAGCATCGCCCGGAAGATAAAAAGCCGAGTGGCCCCAACCGGGATAACAACGAATTTCAGTGGAAACGCGGTTCCAAAACGATCATCATCTGGGTTATCATCATCATGGGCATCATCATGTTTGCCTCCATTTTCCCATCCTCCGGAGGTCAGGAACCCAGTGTTCCCTATTCAAAGTATGTGTATTTTCTGGAAAATGATCTGATTGCCCGTGGTGAAGTGGTCGTCAAGGAGAATGAATTCCGGGGAACCCTGAAGCAGAGTTTCCAGGATGTCCTTCCCAATGGTAAGACCATTGAATATAAAAAATTCACTACCGTTCTACCATTTGTAGATGAAAACATGGTAAAGGAATGGCAGGCAAAAGGAGTCAGTATTGAATTTGTGCAGCCCTCCAGTGAATGGCTTCTGGTGCTTGGCCAGATGCTTCCCTGGATTCTTCTGATCGGATTCTGGATCTTTCTGGCCCGCCGTATGCAGGGTGCTGGCGGCGGAGGCGGAAAGAATATTTTCTCTTTTGGAAAGAGCCGGGCCAAGATGATGATGGAAAGTGAAACGAAAGTGACTTTCGATGATGTTGCCGGCTGCGATGAGGCCAAGGAGGAACTGCGTGAAATTATTGAATTTCTTAAAAATCCGGCTAAATTCAACCGGCTGGGAGGCAAAATACCTAAAGGAGCATTGCTTCTTGGTCCCCCGGGAACCGGCAAAACACTTCTGGCCAGGGCGGTGGCGGGAGAAGCGGGCGTTCCTTTCTTCAGCATGAGCGGGGCCGATTTTGTGGAAATGTTTGTCGGTGTGGGTGCCAGCCGGGTTCGGGATCTGTTTGAGACCGGAAGAAAGCAGGCACCGTGTATCATCTTCATTGATGAGATGGATGCGGTTGGCCGGCAGCGGGGTGCGGGACTTGGCGGCGGACACGACGAGAGAGAACAGACGCTGAATGCTCTTCTGGTGGAAATGGATGGTTTCGATACCAAGGAGGGTGTCATCATTCTGGCAGCAACTAACCGCCCGGATGTTCTGGATGCAGCTCTTCTGAGACCGGGACGCTTTGATCGCCAGATTGTGGTAGACCGGCCGGATGTTCGCGGAAGAGAGGGCATTTTAAAAGTGCATACGAAAAATATACCCCTGGCGCAGGATGTCGATCTGGCGGTTCTGGCAAAGGGGACTCCCGGCCTGGCCGGTGCCGAACTGGCCAATTTGGTGAATGAAGCGGCACTGTCCGCCGCGCGTCAGGATCGGGATTATGTGACGATGGAAGATTTTGAAATGTCCAAAGATAAAATCATGATGGGTATGGAGAGAAAAAGCCTGATCATCAGCGATGAAGAAAAACGAATGACGGCCTATCATGAGAGTGGACATGTACTGGTGGCAAAACTCATTCCGGGATCCGATCCGGTCCATAAAGTCACTATTATTCCCCGCGGGCGGGCACTGGGGTTGACGTCCTATCTTCCTATCGATGAACGTCATAACTATACCAAGGAGTATCTGGAAATACTCCTCTGCCATCTGTTGGGCGGACGGGGAGCCGAAAAACTGGTAATGAACCAGTTGACGACGGGTGCCGGAAATGACATTGAACGAGCCACCGATCTGGCACGCAAAATGGTTTGTGAATGGGGCATGAGCGAGGAACTGGGCCCCATTACCTTTGGGAAAAAAGAGGAAGAGATTTTCCTCGGCAGGGAAATAGCCCAGCATCGCGATTTCAGTGAGAGTACTGCCCAGGCGATAGACCGTGAAGTGAGGCAGATTATTTCCCGCGCAGAACAGAAAGTGGAAAAACTGCTTTCGGAGAATCTTGAAAAATTACATAAATTAGCCGAAGCGCTTCTGGAAAGGGAAATCCTTGACGGTGAAGAAATCGATCTGATTCTGGACGGTAAAAAACTTCCCAAAAAACCGGCAGCGGTCAAGGTGAAAAAGAAAGTGATCGATCCGGAAAAAGAAACTGTTGTGATTGAAGAAGCGAAAGCGCGTAAACCCGGTTCGGGAAATGATAAAAGCAATGAAGCAGCACAAAAAAAATCCCGGCAACAGAAAAAAGCATCCCCGGAGAAAAAAGAGGTTGCGGAAAAAAGCGGGAAGTAAAGAAGACCTCTTTATATGAACCGGATTTATGAAAAGGGGCTGTATCAAAAGCCGTATTTTATGAAATAATATACATATTTTGCGAATATTCGGCTTTCAAAGAATCTCTCCCCCGTCGCCCTCTCATATCAAAAAGATAGGGAGGTAGGAGTGAGATAATAAATTTTTATTGAATAGCAATATTTATATTAATACACATATTTTGGTTTTTCATCCAGCCCCTTTTTCAGGAGACCGCATATGGATCAGTCAAAAATAATGAGGGGAGTTCAATTAATTCTTGAGGGAATTGGAGAGGATGCGGACCGGGAGGGCTTGAAAGAGACTCCCAGGAGGGTGGCGGAGATGTGTGGTGAGATTCTGGAAGGGATTGAAATCCGACCGGAACTTCAGCCGGGCTTTTCGGAAGAAATTTCCAACGATGTGATTATTCTGAAAGATATCCCCTTCTATTCTGTTTGCGAACATCACCTGTTACCTTTCTTTGGCAGAGTTCATCTCGCCTATATCCCGGAGCACAACAGAGTATCCGGTTTTTCTGCAATTACCCGGGTGATTGATATTTTCTCACGGCGGCTCCAGATCCAGGAAAGACTCACTCAGCAGATAGCCGACACTGTGATGGCATCTCTGCAGCCTGCAGGTGTCGCCGTGGTAGTGGAAGCGCAACAGCTGTGCGTCAGTATGCGCGGAGGACGAAAGGATTCGGTGAGAACTGTAACACAGGCAGTCCGCGGTGAGATACCGTCCCGAATCATGCAACTTCTGAACGGAATAGCCTGATAGCCGGTGATGATTAACTTGCTCAAACATACAGGTCTTTTATGTTAATAGTTCGATGAGTTTCAGAAAAAGTCGGGCTTATTCAAAAATCATTTCGAATAAACATTTAGCATGGATTTAATCTCATATATATCAGGTAACGTCCCCGGCGGAATCTATCTTTATATCCTGATCGTTTTTATTACCCTGCTGATTTTATTTTTCATGGTCAGGGTGAATGAACTGTTTACCCGGAAACATTTTCTGATCTGGAGTCTTCTGGCTATTGTTCTTTACTCCGTGCTGTATGCGGTCATCTGGTTCAGGGATCCGCCTCCGCACCATTTAAGAAGATACAGTATTATCCTCAGCGAAAAAGACTCGGGAACCACCTGGTTCAGTAACTATCTGACCGGGATTCTTTCGGACCGGCTTAATCCGTTCTTATCCGACAGGGAATATTTTTTTTCCCCCTACTGGTTTTATCGGATTTCGCCTCCGGATTCAGGGCATAGTGTTCAATTCAGACAAAAAGCCGTCACTGAACTTCCCATTCATAAAGTACTTTTTGGCCTGATAGAACGAAAAGAAAAGTCCTTTGCGGTTGACATTGAGATTGTCCAGTTTCCATCCCGAAAATTACTCCACCGGGCTTTTAAAGAATTCAATATATACAGCCTGAATGAGTTTCCGGAGTGGGTATCTGCAGAATGTAATGGATTTCTTCCCTTTCAGAATCAACAGCCCGATAAAAAGCTTCCCTATCCGGACAGCCTGCTGGAGCAGGCGAAAATGTTATTCTTTGGAGCGCAATATGAAAGGTGTTTGCAGTTGTTAAACCCTGCTTCCAGGAAAAGCGGGGAAAATCCCCGCTATGATGTCTGGAGACAGATGGCTGTAATCAAAAAAGCTGGAATGGAAAGTCTCGACGCGCCGGAACCGAACCGTTTTGCCAGGGAGAAGCCTCACTGGCAGCGCCGTTTGGTCTCTGCCAGAAACAGGCTGATAAATTATATCCGCCTGGGGCAGGAAGAGCCCGATCTGGATGTGATGATCGCGGAAAGCTATATCTGGGAGAAAGATTTTGCATCGGCAGAAATATTCCTGGAAAAAGCCTACATCGAAAATCCCTTCAATATTGACGTATTGTTAAACCTGGCCTCCCTCCATCCCTCACGATATCAGGATTTTGGATTTACAGGGGTTCAGGATATTTATGAACACATTTTATATTTTTGTCCGCTGGAAGAAAAAGTGCTTTTAACCTGGGCTGAAAATATCCTCAACCGCAATCCTTCATACAGTGCGCCACCCCAATATGCGCGCCAACAGGTTGAACGGTATCTGGAAATCAATCCTCACTCGGTTAACGCCTGGCTGATGCTGGGTAAAATCTTTGCTCAGAAAGCAGACCGGCAAAGCACCCGGGATGCATTTTTAAAAGCCGATTCAATTTCTCCCGCTAATGCCGCCGTGAAATACAATCTGGGTGTTCTTTACTATGAGTGGAATAAACCTGACATTGCGGTCGATTATCTGGAGGAGGCTATTGAAATTGACAATTATCCGGATGCTTATCTGTATCTGGGTGTCATACTGATGGAAAAGGGCAAATATCAGGAGGCCCTGGAAAAATTTCGCTATCGTGTGTCCAGAAAAAAAGGCGAAGACGATTTTTATGCCTATCAGGCCATGAAAGGTATTCAGCAGTGCCTGGACGCATTGGGGGAGACTGATCAGTAATGCGGGTTTTATAGAGATGGTGATTCGTTATTTAAATTCTACCTGTCTGCCAGACTTTATCCGGGAATTTCAGGAAAGCGCTATTCCTCTTCCGGGGATCCATCAGAATTATCTGATCAGCTCAGGTCTCACCTTAAAAATGACTGATATTTCACCGGCAGTCTATTCGAATTTGATCGCCATTTTAAAGAAACACAGCCTGTTTCTGGCGGAATCTGATCAAAAATCGTCGCCTGTTCTTATAGCAGGACTTGCCGGCTGGCACATTATTGATGAGCTGGAGCGAGAGAGCTATAGTGATTCCGCTGAATTCGTAAATCTCCTGAAAGGTGTGAGAAATAATCTGTTGAAAAGCCACTGGGAGTATCATCTGGCCGGGAAAATATGGCGGATCGATGCTCCTTTGCTGATGGGAATACTGAATATTACGCCTGATTCTTTTTCGGATGGAGGGCTTTTTTTAC
>JAFGSO010000145.1 GCA_016934605.1 Calditrichota bacterium
AAAAGCACCTTATCTCTCACCCGGTTGAACAATTGATTTATGGCCCGGAAACCACAGCAATGCAGTGGTATCACATAGTCGGGATTTAATGCAATCAGGTTATTTATTATCATAAATATCTTGTCATCCGGTGCCTGATGAAGATGCATCCCTCCCATTATCGCATGGATACGGTTCATGCCCGTAATACGCATGGCATGTTTAAGTGTATTTACCGGTCCAGAATGCCCGCACCCCATCAGAACAATCAATCCCTTCTCGGATTTAACAATCAGAGACAAATCGTCATGCAGTTCATCGTGAATATAACTCTCCAGCACCCTCTCCTGATAGGTTTCATCGATGTATTCGTATCCCGAGAGACGGGGAATTTCACCTGAAGTCCATACACCGGGAACTACTTCCATTGGGCGTGTTTTCAGTATAAAATTGGCGCCCAGATCTTCGAGTTCCGTCCTCTCCCAGGTTATTCCAATTTCCATTCGTTCCCGGTTTATAATTTTATATTTTTTATTAAATATATTGGGATGACAGACCACTCTTCTGTTTCCGATTTTTTTTATAATGTGAAATAGCCCCCCCGTCATATCGAAATGGCCATGACTCAAAACCACGGCATTCAGACGGGAGAGGTCTATTCCCAGCTGTTCAGCATTGTGAAGGACTGTGTCGGTTTGTCCGGTGTCAAAGAGCACGGCATTATCCTTCGTTTCCACCAGAATTGCTAAACCCTGTTCGGCAATCAGTTTCGGATTAACCACTCTGTTCTCACACAGAATGGTGAATTTAATGGGACCTGCTATAGAACCGCTTTTTGAAAAATTCGGATTCATATGGGCCACCTTTCCATATAATACTTTGTACTATTTTAATAATAATAATTTCCATGGAAAAATTCAACTATTCCCATGTTCAACGATACTTTCTTTTTGATTCCTCAAATATGACAGCTTATATTAAAAATCAAATCATGGGAGTCAGGGATCAAAAAATTTCACTCATAAACCGCACGATGAATACCATGAAGAGAAACTGTAATATCGAATACATATCTCTGGGAGAAATAGACCAGATCGGCGCTTCCTGTCACTATCTCCGACTGGGAGATTGGGGCTTATTGCTGGACGCCGGTGCCGATCCGCATGGAAAGGAGAGATCCGGTTATCCCAGGTACGATCTCATTGCCGGTGAACCGGTCAATGCCATTATCATCACTCATGCCCATCTGGACCATCTGGGATCTCTCCCGGTAGCCATCCGTTATTTTCCACATGCCCGGATTTATATGACGCCGGCAACTGCAGCCTTGAGTGAAATAATGCTTTTTCACTACCTGAAAGTCCAGGAGAAAAAGGCCAGACAAAACCTTAAAAAGTTTGAACCACCCTACTTATCGGAAGAGGTTGAACATCTGCTATACATGTTTCAGTCATTTGATTATGAGTTCCCTTTTAAAATTCACGGTTTCCAGGAAAGTGAAATTGATATCACATTTTGGGATGCCGGTCACATACTGGGATCGGCCGGGGTAGAAATCCGGTGGAGGGGAAGACGATTTTTCTATACGGGGAATACAAAAAAATCAAGCCAGTTTATTTTAAAAGGAGCACGCTATCCCGGGAATTCGGAAATTCTTCTTACCGAGGCCACCTATGGAGATAATGAGGAAGCCTCACACATTAAAAAACAAACTGAAGTCAAACGATTTGGTAATTTTATCAGTGAGTGCCTCAACTTCGGCGGGGCAGTTCTGATTCCCGTGTTTGCACTGGGAAGAACACAGGAAATCATGATGTTGCTGAATCGGCTGATTGGTCGGAATCAGGTCCCGGCTGTACCGGTCTATCTTACTGGAATGGGAATACAAATCAATAGAATTTATGACCGACTTCTTCACAAGATTTATCCGCAATATGACGCCAGATTGTTACGTACCATCACTGCTGATACATTGCAGTCAAAAAATTTCAGAAAGCCATCCATAGTCGTCAGCACTTCAGGAATGATGATGCCTAACACATTGTCCTTTGAGATCGCCGGGGAATTTATGCAGGATCCCCGTAATGGTATCGCTCTGGTAGGCTGGGCCGATCCGGAAACCCCGGGTGGTTCGTTGAGGGCAGGCAAAGTTGAAAAAATTAAAGAAGTTTTTGGTATTGACAGGGTGCTGAGCCGGATTGAAACCTTCTATTTTTCAGCTCATTCCCACCGGCAGGATCTGCTTCGTATGATTGAACATATAAACCCGAAGAAGACAATGTTATGTCATGGAGAGAGAAATGCTCTGGAATGGATGAAAAAGAAATTGCAGGAATTGAATTTAGGTGGAAAGGTGATCATTCCGGAGAAGGAAAGAAAAATTACGCTGCCTGGCTAAACTATTACCTTGAAAAAATACACACTCCTATCATAAAATCGTAAAAAATATGAACAAAATGCAGTTTATTTCATTAAAATCTTGTATATGAAGGCCAGAAATTCAAAAAAAGGTGTTGCAAAAAATATATCATCATAATAAATTATCTGGCTTGTTATTTAATAATTTTTGTTTTATTTCGGAAGAAGAGCTGATTTGGTATGTTTGAAGATCTGACGGCGAAGCTGGAAACGACACTGAAAAGGTTAAGGGGGCAGGGAAAATTATCCCAGAATAATATTGCCGAATCACTGAAAGAGATACGCCGTTCCTTACTCGAAGCAGATGTAAATTATAAAGTTGTCAAAGAATTTGTCAAGAGAATAGAACAAAAGGCAGTTGGCGAAGAGGTGGTTCGGAGTGTTACCCCCGGCCAGCAAATCGTGAAAATTGTTCATGATGAGCTGGTGTCCCTGATGGGTAATACCCAGACAGAGCTTAAAACGGCGGGAATTCCACCCACGGTTATTATGCTCTGTGGCCTTCAGGGTTCAGGTAAAACCACTTTCGCTGCAAAACTGGCCAATTATCTTCGAAAGAAGGGACGTCATCCCTTACTGGTGGCGGCCGATATTTACCGTCCGGCTGCCATTCAACAGCTGCAAGTTCTGGGAAGAAATCTGAATTTTCCGGTATACTCGGAAAACACTGGTGATGCGGTAAAAATCAGCAGAAACTCGATTAAATATGCCCGCGAAAACGGGCGTGATGTCGTAATTCTGGATACCGCCGGTCGAATGCACATCGATCAGAACATGATGCAGGAACTGGAAAATATTAAAAACGATTTGAAACCGCAGGAAATTCTTTTTGTTGCTGATGGGATGACCGGACAGGATGCGGTGAATGCCGCAAAAGAATTTCTGGAGAGACTCGATTTCGACGGCGTAGTACTGACTAAAATGGATGGGGATGCCCGTGGTGGTGCCGCCTTGTCGATCCGCGAGGTTACCCAACGCCCTATTAAGTTTGTCGGTATCGGAGAAAAGCCGGATGCAATTGAACCTTTCCATCCGGAAAGAATGGCTTCCAGAATCCTGGGTATGGGCGATGTGGTGAGCCTGGTAGAAAAAGCCCAGGAGGCAGTGGGTATCCAGGAAGCACAAAAACTGGAACAAAAACTGCGGAAGGAGCAATTCAATCTGGAAGATTTTTACAGCCAGATTCAGCAGATCAAAAAAATGGGTCCGCTGGATCAACTTCTGGGGATGATCCCGGGCATTGGCAAACAGTTAAAAAACATATCGATCGATGATGATGCATTTGTCAGAGTGGAGGCGATTATAAATTCAATGACTCCCCGGGAGCGGCAAAAGCCCCGGATAATTAACGGCAGTCGCAGAAGAAGAATCGCCATGGGAAGCGGAACCCGGGTACAGGATGTCAATCAGTTACTGAATCAGTATGAAGAAATGCGGAAAATGTTTAAGAAGCTGAAAAGCGGTAAAATGAAAGGTGGTTTCAGACCCGGGGCTTTTCCTTTTTAGTCAGCCTGAAGGATACCAGATAAAATAAGACATAAAAGCAGCCTTATTGAATGTCTGGAAAAATTAGTTCGGAGAATGAAACGGCAAAGAAACAAAAGTTAAAAAGAATAAAAAACGGAGGTAACATTGGCAGTTAAGTTGAGATTACGGCGACTCGGGAGGAAAAAAAGTCCCTTCTACCGCATTGTGGCTGCGGATTCGCATGCGCCCCGCGACGGTCGTTTTATTGAAGAAATTGGTCACTATAATCCCTTAGCGGAACCGGCAAGTGTTAAAGTTGACGAAGAACGAGTCCTTTATTGGCTTGGTGTGGGTGCCCAACCATCAAAAACTGTTAAAAATATTCTGAGCCGTGAGGGTATTATTTTGAAATTCGACCTTCAGCGTAAAGGAGTTGCTGAAGAAAAGATTTCTGAAGAATTAAAGAAATGGGAAGTACTTCAAATCGAAAAAGCAAGACGTATTGAGGAAAAGAAGGCCGCTGAGAGCGAAAAGAAAAAAGCGGCTACAGAGGAAGAAGCCGAGGCCGCTGAGGAACAGGTGAAACCTGAAGAAGAGAAAACTGCCCCTGAATCCGCTGAGGCGCAAGAAGAAAAAGCAGCTGAACAGCCGGAGGAAACAAAAACCGAAGAACCCCCTGCCGAAAGTTCCACGGAAGAAACTGCCGCAGAGGAAGTTTCAAAAGAAGAAGAGGAGAAAAAGACAAAAACTGCAGAAGAGGAAACAGAACCGGAGAAGGGGGAAGAAGCAGAAACTGCAGTAGAAGGTGAAGAAGAAACAGGTGAGGCCGATTCTGAAGAACAGGCCGACGAAGAAAAAAAGAACGACTAAACCCCGGGAATAATCTGCTTGTCTCCACGGAATAGCGGAATGGTCAATTAAGCAATTTGTCTTAAGGAGGATCAGGTAATGAAAGAATTTGTCGAATTCATCGCAAAGCATCTTGTCGACAAGCCGGAAGAAGTAGAAGTTACCGAAGTTGAAGGTGAACGTGTAACTGTCTATGAATTACGGGTTGGTGATGGTGATCTTGGCAAGGTGATAGGAAAAAGAGGCCAGACGGCAAAGGCGATCCGGACACTTTTAAGTGCTTCTGCCGCTAAAATCGGTAAGAGAGCTGTCCTGGAAATTTTAGAATAAAAATTTGAAAGAAATGATTAGTGAAATTCGGGATCTCCTGCTCCCGAATCTGTTTTTTTATGAATGCTGAAAGTTCAGATTTTATTGCCGTTGGCAGGGTGGTTGGAGTTTTTGGTTATGATGGCTGGCTGAAAGTGACCATTTACTCAATGAAAAAGGACCGGTTTCAGGGTGTGAAAGTTATCTACATTAACAGAGGTTCCGGTTTTGAAGGAAAGATAATCTCCGACCAGAAAATACACGGAAAGCATAATCTTTTAAAGCTGAACGGAATAGAAAACAGAGAAGAAGGCAGGGATTTTATCGCTGAAGAGCTCTTCCTGCCGGAAAAGGAGAAAATTCAACTGCCACCGGATTCCTATTTTGTTCATGATGTTATCGGATTGAATGTTTTTGACGAGGAAGATAAGTTCATTGGTCAGGTAAAAGATGTCATCTCATCCGGAGCGACGGATATATACCTGATTCGGAAAAATGACCTTGAAATTCTGGTGCCGGCCAACGCTGAATTTATCAGGGAAGTAGATTTGCAAAATGGGAAGATGGTGGTCCGATTGTGGGAGGAACTGTAATGCGTATCGATGTGATTACGGTGTTTCCAAAGATCCTGTATGACCCCCTGAATGAAAGCATTTTGAAACAGGCCCGGAAACGGATCGACCTGGAAATTAATCTCATCGACCTGAGGGATTACAGTGAAGATAAACACCGTACAGTTGACGATACTCCCTATGGTGGTGGGCCGGGAATGATATTAAAACCGAAACCAATCTTCAGTGCCTGTGAGAAGATTTTTGCGGAAAAGAATGATCGCGAAAATTCCAGAGTAATCTTTCCCACACCACAGGGCAGGCTGTTTTCTCAAAAGTCCGCAGCAGAATTGAGCAATACCCCACATCTGGTATTCATCTGTGGACATTATAAGGCCGTAGATCAGCGTGTGATTGACTACTGGGTTACCGATGAATTTTCCATAGGAGACTTTATCGTATCCGGAGGCGAACTGGCGGCACTGGTGATGATTGATGCGATTATCCGTCTTCAACCGGGTGTTCTGGGAGATATCGACTCAGCCAGAACTGATTCCTTTCAGAATAATCTCCTGGACTGCCCCTATTATACCAGGCCCGAAGAGTATCAAGGTTTGCGGGTTCCGGAAGTTTTACTGTCGGGTCACCACCAGAATATTGAAAGGTGGAGGCAAAAACAGAGGATAGAACGTACCAGATCCAGAAGACCGGATCTGTACTACAGATATATTAACGAGACGATTTATTCGGAAAAAGAAAATGAAAGCAGGAGGTCATAGAAATGGACATATTACACACTGTTACCGCCAATCAGATGCGCACGGATTTACCGGTTTTTACTCCTGGCGATACCATCGCCGTTCATATCAAAGTGATTGAAGGTAATAAAGAGAGAACCCAGGTTTTTTCGGGTGTGTGCATCAAGAAACATGGGAACGGTATTAATACCACTATTACCGTCCGGAAGATTTCCAATGGTGTAGGTGTCGAAAGAATATTTCCCATACATTCGCCCAGAGTCGATAAAATCGAGGTGATTCGCAGAGGAAAAGTGCGCCGGGCCAAACTTTATTACCTTAGAAATCTTCAGGGAAAAGCTGCACGTATCCGGGAAGAAAGTTAAATTCGTTTTAATCTGCCGCTTCATCAGTGGTGGATGACCGGATTATTTTGACGTCATCCGATTTCCTTGCCAGGATGCATTATAAAGATCGGGATTAATAAACCAGGCATCTCCTAATGGCCCATCCTCTGGTTTTCATCTGCCCAGTTTGTTCTGCAGAAGATTCTATACGGAAATCCGTTTGCGCAATTTGCGGACAGGAATTCCGGATTACCCCGGATTCAATCACCTTTGCAGGAAAAACCTGGACTCTTCCCACCCTCAAAGCCTGGATGATAAACGAGATTTCCATACAACAACAACAGAGCATACTGGATTACCGTCATTCACCGATCAGAGATTCTGCTATTGAAAGCCCGCTCAGGATAAGTGGCAGGGCCGCCCTGCGCCAGGGAAACCGCCAGACTGTTTTTCAGTCATTCGCCAATATCTTTCAGCGGGCAATTACCTGCCCTGTGAAAGTGGCCGATGGTTATCTGGTGATATCAAAAACACGCTTCTATTTTGTTACCCCCCGGGAACTTAAAATATTTCCCCTTGAAGATTTGACCTGTATTACCACCAATAGTCATTACTTTGAATTTAAGATGCAGAATGAACCGGTCTGGCAGATTGAATTTGCAGAGGAAAGTCCTTTGAAATATGAAATATTATTTCAAAAATTAGTTTCCGAATACTATGCCGAGAAAGGTTTAACCTGTATAGAATATCAACCGCGAATCAGATTTAGTAATCCGGATCTTCACCCTCTGCGTCTTAAATTAAATTCAAAATCTCCTGCAAAAGAAACGCCATTTCAAAGTATTCTGGTGAATTTTTTGCGATTCATTTTGCGGACATTTTTCAGAATTTTTATTAAAGTAACTGTTCAGGGACGAAATCTGTTGCCCGAAGATTATCCATTCGTGGCCATACTCAACCATCAGAGTATTTTCGATCCCTTTATAATTCTGGCGTTTCTGGACAGGCGAATCGGCTTTCTGACCAAGAGCACCTCTTTCTGCGGTCTTTTTGAACAAAGAATACTGAGGCTCGGGAAAGCTATTCCCACAACGCGTTATTACACCGATCCGCAGGTGATTTATCACCTGCGGCTTTTTCTGGGAAAAGGCATCCCGGTGGGTATTTTTCCTGAAGGAGAACGGTGTTGGGACGGCGAGATGCAGAAGTTTAAAATCAGTGTTATCAGGCTGTTGACACAGATGGAAATACCGCTGGTCCCTATTGTTATCAGGAATTCTTTCCATTTTTTCCCGAGATGGGCAAAACTGCCCGGGCATGAAAAAGTAGAACTGATTGTCTTGCCTCCGTTCGGCATTGTTCCTGATTTGTTTGATTATGAAACTATTCGGAAATTCATCGAGGATCAATTTTCCTCAATACTGATTCTGCAAAGTGAGAAATAATGAAAATTACTGAATCATTAATTTCAATTCTTATTTTTTTAATATCGGTAATGCTACTCGCCACTCAATGTGCACATAAGGCTCCACCAGGGGGAGGCCCGGAAGATAAAACACCCCCTGAAATTGTCAATCATTATCCTCCTCAGGACAGTGTAAACATATCGTCCCTGGAATACATTGAGATTGAATTCAGTGAATCTGTTCGGAAGACCTCCCTTTCAGGCAATTACTGGATAATGCCCGAATTGCCAGAGGAAATTGAAGTAAAATGGAAGGGCAGCCAAAAAGCTCGCTTTTTTCTGGGAAATTCACTTGAGAGAGACCAGACGTATGTCTTTACTCTCAGTACCGGTATTACGGACATGAGAAATAACAGGCTGGTGGCACCTTTCCAGATGGCCTTCTCAACAGGTGAAAATCTGGATCGGGGATCGGTGAAGGGTCAGGTTTTATTTGAAAGATCGCAGGAACCTGTTTATGTCTACGCGTATATTTGGAACGCCGGGGAAGATCCTGATTCATTGCTCAAGCGAAAACCCAGATATTACACTGAGATTGATGCCAACGGTTTTTATCAGCTGAATTATCTTTCGCTTGAAACCTATCGCCTGCTCGCAGTTCAGGATAAGGATTATAATGAGGTTTACAACATTGAATCAGATAATATTGGGATCCCATTTATGGATGTGAGTCTGGATTCCCTTCATGAATCTTTTTTTGACATAAATTTTGTGTTGATAAATGAGGATACGACTTCCTCCTATATCAGCAGACTGGATACTTTGTCTAACCAAGAGATTGTTCTGGAAATGAATGAAGACATTACACTGCTGGATTCCTTTTATGCTGCCGCAATTGATTCAGGTGACATGAAATTTTATCCATCGGCGGGAAAAGGACAGGAACTGGCCAGTCCAAACCGCATCTTTCTGTATTTCCAGGAGCTGCCACCGGGACGGGAATTGAGCCTTCAGATGTCCGGTCTGACAGATGAATCGGGAAACAAAATTCTTGAAGATACGCTTAGCCGGTCATTTGTTGCGGCTACCCGCCCGGATACGGTAAATCCGCGATTTCAGAATATGATTCCCTCCCCGGGAAGCGGGACGGTATCGTATGATGCAACTATCCAGCTGAATTTGAATGTCCCGGTAGACACTTCTTTTTGGAAAAACTGTTTTTCATTGAAAGACAGTACCGGTGAGTCCGTGCCCGGGCAGCATGACTTTACCCAATTGAGTGCACCTGTATTCCAGCCTGCAGGGCTTTTGGAACCAGGTATGAAATATTGGGTGAATCTGGACGGGAGGAGTCTTGTCGATTTATGGGGACGTTCATTTCCCGATACGCTTTACATGCTTAATTTTACCACCATCGACATGGCGCAACTCGGCGAAATTTCCGGCCGGGTTTATTCATCATCCCTCGAGTGGCAACAGGCCCTTATTGAGGCACAACCTCTTCGGGGAAAGGAAATTTATCAGACAATGGTTCAGAAAAATGAGCAATATTTTATTAATTATTTACCGGATGGACTATATATGCTGAAGGCGATTCTCGATCTGAACCGGAATGGAGAATGGGACAAAGGTGGTACCAATCCCTGGCAGTT
>JAFGSO010000146.1 GCA_016934605.1 Calditrichota bacterium
AATTTCCAAGCCGATCCAGGACTTTCTCTGCCAGATCCTGAGCCTGACCGTTGAGGCTTAAGGATACTAAGAGAATAAGGATTAGGGACAGTTTCTGGGTAATATTGAATTTTTTCGGCAGATTCATAACAATCCTCCTTAGGTTAATCAGATTTTGTTTAAATGAATTAGGTGTGATGTTTACTGATTTTATTTCCAGCCATTATACGGCTGAGGGGAGAAACTGGTGGCGATTAATATTATACTGCAAATATCAATCTTTTCTTACAGCAGTAAAAATAAAGTTACTTCAGATCTTCAGTGAGATTATCTTTTCACAAAATGCTTCATTACTAACTTTCCAGTCTGGATAACAATGACCGGGATTATACTCATACCAACAATAACAGTCCACTCAAGTGGCGACGGATGGTGAGTTTTCAGAACATCCGATAGTCCCGGCAAATAAACCGCTGCCAGCAAAAATATTCCACACAAGGCAAAGGCACCCCAGACAAAGGGATTGGTGGTAATTTCATTTTTAAAGAATGCAGATTCGGTATCACGCAGATTAAACACATGAAACAGCCTGGCAAAAGAAAGAGTCAGAAAAGACAGTGTCACCGCCTCGGCAACCGGTATTTGTAATAGGGATAATCCGATCAATAATGCTCCCAGAATAGAACCGGCAATTAAAATGCCATATCCGACAATAATCATCCAGTGTTGATTCATCAAAATAGCCTCATCATGATCTCTGGGAGGTTTTTTCATGACATGCGGATCGCCCTCCCCTATGCCCAATGCCATGGCAGGAAACACATCAAGAAGCAGATTGACAAAAAGTATCTGCAGCGGCAGAATTGGCAGGGGCATTCCAAAAAGAGAAGCCAATCCCACGGCCAGGACTTCCCCTACGTTGCCGGACAGAAGAAATATGACAAACCGGCGTATATTTTTGAAGATGATACGGCCATATTCCACTGCGGTAACGATGGTGTTAAAAGCATCATCTTTCAGAATCATGTCCGCTGCTTCCACTGCCACCTGAGTTCCTCTCTTCCCCATGGCAATTCCAATATCTGCCTTTTTCAGCGCCGGAGCATCATTAACCCCATCTCCGGTCATAGCCACAATAGCCCCCTCTGCCTGATGTATGGAAATCAGGTCGAGCTTCTGCCTGGGACTGACTCTCGCGAAAACCGGTATTTCGAATATCTTTTTCCGTTCCTCCTTACTGAGTTCATCAGCGGATTTCAAATCTTTTCCTGTGATAGCATTCAATTCCTCATCCTGGACTAGCTTTATCGACTTCCCTACGTTCCTGGCGGTTATTTCATGATCTCCCGTCACCATTTTCACTTTAATCCCGGCCTGATGGCAGGCTTTAATGGCAACTTTTACTTCATCACGAGGAGGATCGAGAAGCCCCAGTAAAGCCACAAATATCAGATTTCTATAAGGATCCTTATCAACATTGTCTGTTATCCGATAAGCCACTGCCAGAATTCTCAATCCATCTTCAGCCATTTTTCTGTTTGTTTCATTTAATTCTTCTTTTTGTGAATCGCTCAATTCTGTTTCACCATCCTCCCCGAGAATGCCGGTACAGACTTCCAGAACAGCTTCCGCTGCCCCTTTCACTGCTACAAAAAAATGTTCATTTTCTTTATGATATGTAGCCATCATTTTCGTATCGGCATCGAATGCCTCTTCGTACTCTTCCGGCATTTTCTCAAGGAGCTCATCCCGCAAGATGCCAGCCTTTGCGCCAGCTTCCAGAAGCGCCGTCTCCATGGGATCTCCAATGGTATCTTCATCCTCATCATCTCCCAGAACCGCATTATTGCATAACACGCCTATTTTAAGGGCTTTTTTTAACCGTTCATTTTGAGCGGGATCAATTTCCTTATCATTTTCGCGAAATTGACTTTCAGCTTCAGAATTCTCCCTGATACTGACATTTGCATCGGATAAAATTATATTTGTTACGCTCATCCGGTTTTCGGTGAGAGTACCGGTTTTATCTGAAAAAATAATATTTGTTGCACCAAGGGTTTCAACGGAACCCAGTCTGTTAATGATAGCATTACGGCGTGCCATTCGCAACATTCCCCGGGCCAGGGCAATGGTTGCCACTACCGGTAAACCTTCCGGAATAGCAGCCACAGCCAGGGCGATTCCGGTTTCAATCATCAGAAACACTTCCTTGTTCCGCCAGATACCCAACAGCGAAACCAGTGCAGCAATACCGATGGTTACCCATATCAGTTTATTACCCAGGGTATTCATCCTTTTTTCAATCGGTGTAATTTCCTCCTCGGCTTCTTCAACCAGTTCAGTCACCTTACCCAGTTCGGTATCCATCCCGGTTGAAGTGACGATACCGACACCCGAACCACGGGTAATAGCCGTTCCCTTAAAAAGCATATTCGTGCGCTCGGCCAGAGGTACATCTTCATTTTTCAGGGTTTCCACGGATTTGCCCACCGGTACCGATTCACCGGTGAGAGCAGATTCATCTGCCTGGAGTTTATTGGCTTCCAGGAGCCGGAGATCGGCAGTTACGATATCGCCACCATTAAGAATGATAATATCCCCCGGAACAAGTTCAGTGGCCGGGACCTCTCTGACATTTCCCTCACGGCGAACAGTAGCTTTAACGCGGCTCAGTTGCCGCAATGCTTCCATGGATCGCACCGCTCTGATCTCTGTAAAAAATCCGATAGCTGCTGTAAGAAGAATTACCGCGACAATAGCCGCCCCCTGTATGGATTCCCCAAATAAAAATGATGTAATAGCTGCTGCAGCTAGCAGAGCCATAATAAGACTCTCGAACTGGTCGATTAGAATATCCCAGGTACTTCTGGATTTGGATTCCTGAAGTTTATTCTTCCCGTACTTTTTTTGTCTTTTCCTGACTTCCTCCCGGGAGAGTCCTTCTTCAAATGAGGTCTCAAATTCTTTCTGAATCTGTTCGGTATCAATTGTCCAGAAATATTTCATAAGCATTCCATCGCTGAGTTAGTGGTGATAATGATGTGGGTATAGGGATATAGGGTATAGGGTAAAGCGTTTAGGGTAAAAAGTAAAGGGTAAGAAGTAATGGGATTACTTCGTTACTTTTTCTGTGTTTAGATGACAATACCATTAACTTATACCATATTCCCCTATACCATATTTCCTTATACCATATTCCCTTATACCACATAATCCTGTTTTGTTTTTTTCTGATTATGCTTCTCCGATATAGTCCATAACTTCCTGATCGGTGACATCGTGCCAGTTGCGGTATGCCTGAGCCACTGCCCGGAAATTCGGCGGTGTTTCCAGAACAATCATTTCATCCACCAATCCGGCAATTTCTTTTGCCGTACTGGTTCCGGATACTGGCACTGCTACTACAATCCGTCCGGCTTTTTTATTCCTGCACATTTCAACTGCCGCCCTCATGGTAGAGCCCATGGCAATACCGTCATCAGTGAGAATAACTGTTCGGCCAACAATTTCCGGAAAACGGCGGTTCTGACGCAGATCTGAGATTCTTTTCAGAATTACCCTTTTTTGTTCTTCCACTATTTTTCCGATCATATCTTCCGGAATCCAGCGGCTCACATCCTCAATGATAAACAGGCTTCCATCTTCTGCCACAGCACCGAATCCCGCCTCGGGATTATCGGGAATAGGGAGTTTTCGGGATACCAGGATTGAAAAATCCAGTCCGAGCTCA
>JAFGSO010000147.1 GCA_016934605.1 Calditrichota bacterium
CCCGCTACCAAGATCATCAGCCCGGAAACGATAAGAGTGTTTTCCTGCAGATAGAGACCTGGACAAGATGGTTTTAATCAACTGGCCCCTTATATTGTATAATTCAATCCGGACAAAATCCTTTTTGTCCAGACTGAATTCAATATTCATTGTGGCATTGAAGGGATTGGGATAAAGATCCCAGAAAAATGGGGAAGGTAGATATGGTTTTTCATTCAGACCGGTGTAAGTTCTTTCAATTTTAAGTCCACTTACGACTGGCTCTCCAAGTGAAGCTTCAAAATAAAGGTCTAAAATGCCATCGTTTACTTCTATGTTAGTTACGGTCTTTTCAACTGCATAATTTTTCTTTAATCCGGCTTCGGCGAAAATGTTGAGACCGCTGATAATCTGCTGTCCTTCAGCATAAACATCAAAGATCCTGCCGGTTATTGAACTGAACTCAGTTTCTGCAAACATAAAGGTCAAATTGTAATTTCCCTGCGGGAGTCTTACCTGGTAAAAGGTGACTCCCCGGCATTCGCTTCTGTAAACTTCATCTTCAATGGAATTCTGAATCTGAAGCGTATCGGATAACACAATTTTCCTTCCACCGGTATACCCGTATTCCAGTTCTTCCTTCCATATCTGGTCCCCCAGATAGCTCTGCCAGTTATTTCCGGCAATGTTCACAGAGATCGGTAATTGAAGTCCGGGTTTTATGGTAACAACTTTGTTTCCCATGGTGTTTGGCGGATTCGCCAGATCCGAAACTCCACTGACGATCAGGTTATATGGCTGGGGAGGAACTAGACTGTCTACTTCCAATCTGACGGTACGATTATCAGTCAGCAGTGTCGCTGAAATTATGTTAAAATTCGGCAGGATATAATTTGATGAATTCTGAGCACTGCTTGATTCCAGTTCCTCGGAAAAAAATACAGTGATATGATCACCAAAATTGCGGGACCACACCAGATACGGCGGATCGATATCACTATCCACAACTGCGCCTCCGGAATAACCGGTCTGAATTGCATCGGTTAAACAGAGTATCAGATAACCATCCTGAAAAACGGCATTCTCTGCAATAAAATCACACAAATTGCCATACCAGGTATGAGTTCCCTTTGACCAACGACCCTGATTCCAGAAATCAAATTCATCAGCCCATCGCAGGGTAAAATTATCTGTGGTTCCCGGGGTGTAATCATAATATTTTACCCAGTCGTAGAATGCATACACCGGAAGACTGGCAGGATTCAGGATCCCAACCCATCCGGAGTTATCCGGTGGCCAGATATTCATCATATTTTTCTGGCCATAATACAGTTGAGCAATATGGGAGCCGGTTTCACGGTAAACTTCATACCCGTCAACCAGCCAGGCCACATAATCCGGCGTCCATTCAATGCCATACACATGAAACGCCTGATGGGGATTAAAAGGAACGGTTTTATCGACGACATGATTCACCTGTCCCTGGGTAATTATATTATATTGAATTCCGTTGCTCACCCGTCCCAGAATTTCGATATCTATCTCATTCCACTGAGCAGGGATGTTGGGTGTATCATGGTAGGTAAAAAATGAGGAGAGCAAGCCGCTTCCCGCCGCAGACTTCATACGCACCTCAAAACGCCCGTACAGAAACGCATCATCTGTCCTCAGCTCCGCCCCTTTATAGGTCTTAGAGGACACAAAAGGAAACTGTATCAAAGTTATCAGAATAATTTCTGAAATATTACGAACTGTAAAAATCTTGGTTATCTTCATCCTTCCTTTATCCCCGCCGGGAGGGCGGGTCCGCCTGGCTGACTTCATCTTTCGCGAAGCGACCACTTTGTGGTCATCATTCATGCTAAAACTCATTTCATCAGCACCATCTTCCGGCTTTGCTGATATCGGTCCGTCTTCAGAAAACAGATATAGACACCCGAACTTAGCCTGCTATCCTGAAATATGATGGAATGATCTCCTGCCGGTTGTTTTTTGTTTACCAGGACCCACACTTCCCGGCCGGTGGTATCATACACAGTAAGCCGAACTTCATCTTCCACAGGAATATAGTACTGAATTTTTGTACCGGCGTTAAAGGGATTGGGATAATTCTGTTTCAGTTCATAGTCGCGCGGATATGGACCGTTGTGATGGTTGATTTCTGTACTTTCCGCAGCAAAAGCCATCTGATTTAAATTGAATCCACCCTTTGGAAAAGAAATAATAATCTGATGAGTACCTGCAGGCAGTTGAAGATCCGGTCCATTCACAGTCTGCCAGTTCTGCCACCCGCCGGTATTGGAAATATTTATAATATTTCCCAGAGGCTGATTATTCAGATATAATCGGCATTCTCCCCCTCCCACGGCCGATGCAACCCGAAGATCCACATTGTATTTCCCACTGTCAGAAATATCAACGGTATAACGCAGCCATTCATTATCTTCTATCCAGCCCACATTATAGGGATATCCCCGGGGATCCTGCGATTCCTCGATATCCACGCCGTCATTCCGATAATCCCAGCCATTGTTCCATTGTGCTC
>JAFGSO010000148.1 GCA_016934605.1 Calditrichota bacterium
ACACCATCCATCACCAAAATCACTCTCAATCTGAAGCCAACCCGCTGGTTCGAATTTAACTATTTTCACGGATGGCTTGTATCTGATGTGATTGACAGCAGCCGCAGTTATTTTGTTCCAGGCAACAGTGGTGCAACCTATGTCAGGGTATATCATCAGAAATACCTTGCAGCCAATATGTTTACTTTCACGCCTTTCAGAAATCTTAATATTTCAGTCGGGAATTCTATTATTTATTCCGATATCGGCGTTCATCCTGCATATTTAATACCTGTTTTTTTCTTTAAAGGAATCGACCATACTCTGAGCGGTTACAGTGATAATATGAATTCACAGATGTATCTGGATATCAGTTCAAGGAATCTACGGCATTTGCATCTGTACGGGACCATGTTTGTGGATGAAGTCAATATTGGCAATATGTTTACTGATTCATTACAATCAAATTTCTTCAGCTGGAAACTGGGCGCCCGGCTTTCGGACTATCCATTAGAGAATATTTCGCTTACAGCTGAATATACCCGGTCAAATCCGCTTGTATTCAAGCATTATCTCCTCACAACGAATTTTGAATCCAATAAATATAATCTCGGCCATTATCTGACTGACAATGCGCAGGAAATTTATATGAATCTGCAGTACAAACCCATCCGAGGACTGGTAATTGATCTATGGTGGTTATATGCACAAAAGGGGCCGGACTACACTGAACTTGCGACTGAACGATTGGGAAGGCCATTTATGAAAACCGTGGAGTGGGAGAATAACACTTTTGGATTGAAGGGAAGGTATGAAATTATAAATGATGGATATATATACGCCGGTTTTGAATTCAGCAATATCTCAGGGGATGTAAATATATATACTGATGAAATGTGGCATGGGAAGACCAGTACGGTGTCGGTTGGGATTAATTTTGGGTTTTAGGATTGATCGGATTCATCAGATTTATCAGATTTATCAGATTGGTCAGATTCGTCAGATTGATCAGATTGGTCAGATTCATCAGATTCGTCATATTCGTCAGATTCATCAGATTAAAAGTCGAAAAATGATTGCATGATATGCAAATTAGGTCTAAATTTGTAGATACAATGAAAATAATTCGACACATAAATATTCCTCAAACCTCATTTTTTCTTTTTGGACCAAGAGGAACAGGCAAATCAACTTTTGTTAAAAGCCTCATTAAAAAGGATACTTTATATATTGATTTTCTGGAACCCGATACATTCAGAACCTTTTCTGCATTTCCTGAAACCCTTATAAAAACCGTAAATGCAACAGATCCGGTCCAGGTAATTATCGATGAGGTGCAGAAAATTCCCCAGATACTTGATGTGGTCCATAAAATCATGGAAGAGAAAAAAATTCGATTCATTCTTACAGGATCATCAGCACGTAAACTTAAAAAGTCAGGCGCTGACCTTCTGGGAGGAAGAGCCTTAAATTTCAGGATGCATCCTTTTACTGCAGCTGAGCTGGGTAATTCTTTTTCTCTTGATAAGGCATTGCAGACAGGTTTGATACCGGTTGTTGAAAGAAGTGCTGATCCTGCAAAAAGCCTTTCGGCATATGTCGATATTTACCTGAGGGAGGAAATACAGGCTGAGGGAATGGTCAGAAACCTTGGAACATTCGCCCGCTTTCTTGAGATAATCAGTTTCTCGCACGGGACAGTGCTGAATATCAGCAACCTTGCAAGGGAATGCCAGATAAACAGGGGTATCGTTTCCGGTTATATGGATATCCTTGAAGATCTTTTACTGGCATACCGTCTTCCCGTTTTTGCTAAACGGGCAAAAAGAAAAACAGCATCGCACCCGAAGTTTTATTTTTTCGATAATGGATTATACCGGCGGTTAAGACAAAGGGGGCCACTTGACATTGAATCAGAAATATCAGGTCCGGCTGTTGAAGGACTTGTTGGCCAGCATCTCAGAGCATATATTGACTTTGCAATTCCGGATACACAGTTATATTACTGGCGTACATTAGCCGGAAATGAGGTTGATTTTATATTATATGGGATAAAAACATTTACAGCTATAGAGGTCAAAAATTCAGGGATTCTAAAACCGGTTGATTATAATGGTCTGATTTCATTTGGTGATGATTATCCGGAAGCTTCTCTTATACTAATTTACAGAGGAACTCTTATGATGAAACATAAAAATATTCTGATTGTACCTTTAGAGATATTTTTAAAGGATCCGGGAGAATATTTCGGATTAAAAGATAAAAAATGAAGGATTCGTCAGATTCATCAGATTCATTAACCATCTCTTATAGATTATTTATGAAGGTGGAGATGATTGTGTAGAATTCGGAGGGATTATCGTATTGAGGGAAGTGGTTGCTATTTGGGATTTCGTGAACCGGGAGGCCTTTTAATACAAGTTCAGGGATATATGTCAAGCCGCGGTTTTCTGAACCGTGAATAAAAAGTCTGGGTAACTTAAGTGAAATGAATCTGTCAATAAGGTTCCTGCTGTCAGAATACCAGACCAGTGTTGGACTGTAATCAAATATTGCCTGTTGAGCATTATATTTTCCAAATGTTTCAGCACACTTCCTGAAACCGGGATTCTTGCTGAGCTGCAATCTGAATTTCTGAGTCCGGAAGGTTTTCTTTACAAACGTCTCAAAATCAACCTCAGTCACCTGGCGGGAAAAGAAACAATCTTCGTCCTTTAAGTTACCTTCGACATTAATAAATGCTTTTACTTTCTCGACATACCTGTCGGAAAATAGCAGAGCGACAAGTCCACCCAGGCTGTGTCCAATCAAAACAATGTCATGTAAATTAAGTTTCTCAATGAATAGGTTGGTAATCTCTACCAGATCATCCATGTCAAGTTTTGTTGAATAACTTGAGTTTCCATGTCCGGGGAAATCAAAAGCAACAAGAGTATGACTACGAAGTAACCCTGTTTCAGCTGAGCTTAGGAAGTCATCTTTGGAACAGCCAAGTCCATGGAGGTATAGCAGAGTTTTCGAATGTCCAGGACGTATGAAATAAGAAATCTGGAAATTTTGGTTGTTATAAGTAATTGATATGGTTTTTTGTTCGATCATAGCTTAGGATTTACCAGATTGATCAGATTCGTCAGATTTATCAGATTGATCAGATTCGTCAGATTCGTCAGATTCGTCAGATTCGTCAGATTCGAAAATTCCAAATTCATATCCTATTTAGTAGGTTCAATTGATTTTAGATACTGGTTAGGTGTCATTACAGGTATTATTGACTTTTTAAAATCTTTAAGATTTCTG
>JAFGSO010000149.1 GCA_016934605.1 Calditrichota bacterium
CTAAAAAGCCCTATTCTGCCTCATTTTTATCATGAAAATTATTTTATATTGGACAGCAATGAATTTCACTATTTTATAAATACCTCCTTATTCATTTATAATTTTAATTATATTTCAATACATTTAATCGCTAAAGATGATTATCAATTATCTATGAATATACCCGGAAAAACTCTATACTTTTGATCAAATCACTCAGTTGATAATTTAACCAAAAATCAAATTCAGAAATTAAAGGAGATCTCCATGAGTTTTCTAAAACAGATTAATCCATTCGAAAGTGCCATGAAACAATTTGACAAAGCGGCCAGTCTGATCAAACTCACTGAAAGTCAGATTGCCATGATTAAAGAACCCAGAAGAATCACTGAAGTAAATCTTCCCGTACGGATGAGTGACGGTTCCATCCGAATATTCAAAGGATTCCGGGTTCAGCACAGTATTGTACGGGGTCCGGCCAAGGGAGGAATACGATTCCATCCAAGTGTAACAGTTGATGAAGTCAAAGCACTGGCTTTCTGGATGACATATAAATGTGCGGTTGTGGGTGTACCCTTTGGTGGCGGCAAAGGAGGAGTAATGTGCGATCCCAATGAGCTCACCCCTACCGAGCTTGAAAATCTCTCCCGTCGATATTTTGCCGAAATGTCCGACCTTTTCGGCCCGGATTCGGATGTACCTGCTCCGGACGTAAACACTAATCCGCAAATCATGTGCTGGATGTTCGACACCTATTCCATGCACAAAAAACAGTTTCTACCGGGAGTGATCACCGGTAAGCCTTTGGAGCTGGGCGGTTCGGAAGTTCGTTCCGAGGCAACGGCACTCGGGATGGTTTTCTGCGTGGAAGAAGCCACTGATCATCTGAATATCGATCTTAAGAAAGCAACTATTGCCATTCAGGGATTTGGGAATGCAGGATCTTATGCCGCAAAACTTTTAAAGGAACACGGCTCTAAAATTGTGGCAATTTCTGATATAAGCGGTGCGTATTATAATTCTGATGGAATTGATATTGACAAAGCTCTGGAAACATGTCGGAAAAACAAGACATGGATTCTTACCGGCCTGGAAAAGAACACACCATGCGAGAAGCTGGAAGATCCGGGTACGCTTCTGGAACTTGTTGTGGATATTCTGATCCCGGCTGCTCTGGAAAATCAGATCACGGCTGAAAATGCACCCAATGTCCGAGCAAAGGTCATTGCCGAATGTGCCAATGGACCAGTAACCCCCGAAGCGGATGAGATCCTCGAGAAAAAGAACGTGTTCATAATTCCCGATATCCTGTGTAATGCCGGTGGTGTGACGGTATCCTATCTTGAGTGGGTACAGAACCGCATGGGTTATTATTGGAGCAAGGAAAGGATCAATGAAGATCTGGAACATATCATGAAAAAATCATTCGATGAGGTTTTGGAAAAATCGAAGACCTATAAAGTTGACATGCGCATTGCCGCATTTCTTCTGGCCATTGAAAGGGTAACCAAAGCTGCAGAACTCCGCGGTCTTTATGCCTGATTCTTTATAAATTTGCAGCAGAAATGACTTCTCCTTGATGAATGCCGCCCCGAATTGCGAAGGGCGGCTTTTCTTTGATTTCAAATTATTGCATTGGTATCGATTTCAGATTATCTTTGCAGAAACCAGCAGGCAGCAATGAAAAAACTTGAGCAAGAAGATGGAGTACCGGAATTTCAGTCGAAATTCAGTGGTTTTCATGACCTGATGAATTTCCGTGTTCGTGAAATACTTCTGGTATCAAGCCTATATGATGCATTTGTTCTTGAAGAAGACGGCCGGCTGGCTGAAAGAATTTTCAGCGAATATATCGATCTTAATCTTCATTTTATTCCCCGAATTACCAAGGTAGCAACTGCTGAAGAAGCATTTCTCGCCCTGGAAAAACGCTCCTTCGATCTGGTGATTACCATGACTCGTATCGCTGACATGGATCCCATTGAGTTTGGTAATAAGATCAAGCAGCGGGATCCCGATAAAACCGTCGTTCTACTGACTTATGACCCCATCGATCCCTATATGCTAAAAAGGATACGACAGACCACCAGCATCGATAAAATTTTTTATTGGTCCGGTGAATCAAAACTGATGATGTCTGTTATTAAATATGTTGAGGACTTGAAAAATGCTGCCGATGATGCCGCTCAGGGAGTCCAGATTATCCTGATTGTGGAAGATTCTCCCAAGTATTATTCTCTTTATCTGCCAAGCGTATATGCTGAAATAATGATGCAGACGCGAAATCTGATCGCCGATGGTGTCAATCCCCTTCATCGGCTTCTCCGGATGCGTGCCCGTCCGAAGATTCTCATGGCAGAAACTTTCGAAGCATCACTTTCCATTCTGGATCGTTATCATCATAATCTGTTGGGAATTATTTCCGATCTTAAATTTCCCCGGAACGGAAAACTGGACGACACAGCCGGGTTTTTGCTGGCAGATACAGCAAAGAACAAGATACCGGACCTGCCCATCCTCATTCAGTCTGCAGAACAGGAGTGGGAAAAAGTGGCTGTGGCAAAGCAGATATCCTTCCTGAATAAAAATTCGCCGAACCTTCTTCTGGAACTGCGATCATTTATTCTACAGAATTTCGGTTTTGGCGATTTTGTCTTCCGCCATTCTGATGGCACAGAGATATGCCGGGCAAAGAATCTGACAGACTTTTCTGAAGCCATAATGAAAGTACCGGCCGAAAGCCTGGAATACCACGCCCAAAGGAATCATATTTCAATCTGGTTGAGGGCTCGTACAGAATTTAATCTGGCGGATGAGATCAGACCGAAAAGAGTATCCGATTTTCCTGATATCGAGAGCCTGAGAACCTATATACATCAGTCCATTCGAAGCCTACTGCTGGGACGTCAGCATGGAATTATCAAGGATTTTGCCAGTTCTCAGCTGTACACAGACAGTACGTTTATCCGATTGGGAAGTGGCTCTCTGGGAGGAAAGGGACGAGGAATTGCCTTCATTAATGCAATTCTGGCCAGCGGAAAGGTATTGCAGAAATTTCCGAATGTGGATATTAAAACACCCCAGACTTTTGTGCTGGGTACAGAGACTTTCGAGTATTTCATGGAAAATAATCTGCTGCAGGAATTTGCCATCAGTACAGAGAATGAGGAAATTATTAATCGACAATTTCTGAAAGCGGAATTTCCCGATTCCATAGTAGAGCAGCTTCAATTGCTTCTGGAACGAGTTAAATTCCCGCTGGCAGTACGCTCCTCAAGTCTGCTGGAGGATTCTCAGTTACTACCATTTGCAGGGCTATACAAAACCTATATGCTTCCCAACTCTCATCCGGACATCCGGGTCAGATTACAGCAGCTGCTCGATGCCATTCGGCTCATTTATGCCTCGGTTTTTTACCCGGCACCTAAAGCCTACGTCCGAAATACCGACTACCGGATCGAGGAAGAGAAGATGGCTGTCATCATTCAGCAGTGTACCGGAATCCAATTCGGGGACTTATATTATCCGACACTTTCCGGTGTTGCTCAATCTTTTAATTACTATCCCCTGGAACCCATGTTACCCCATGAAGGTGTGGTTTACCTCGCTTTTGGATTGGGGAAAATAATAATGGATGGCGAAAGGATTTACCGGTTTTCTCCCAAACATCCA
>JAFGSO010000150.1 GCA_016934605.1 Calditrichota bacterium
CTGGTTCTCGTTTTCCTGAGCGCAACTATTCTTGTGGCCCTGGGAATGGAACCTTTGTCCTCCTTCTCCGGCGTGATAGCGACTACCGGAAATGTGGGACCAGGCCTTGGATCGGTCGGCCCCATGAGTAATTACAGCCTGGTTCCATCAACCGGAAAATGGGTTCTCACTGTCACTATGTTACTCGGACGCTTGGAGATATACGGACTTCTCCTGTTTTTTACACCCGCGATCTGGAAAATGCGATCCCGAATTTGAAAGGCAAAAGATATGAAATAAGATATATGGTAGAGGGTATAGGGTATAGGGTATAATCTTAAGTACAAAATGAGTATTAAGAAATACAGATAGAATTGGATCGATATGGTCTTTGTGTTCATGGAACAGTATTAATCATGGCTCTATAACTTTTCTGAATTCTGCTATTCTTTCATTCCAAAAATTTCTAAAGAAATTCTCTCTTGTAATAATTCCGGTGAATATGTATATAACATTAATGTTATATTCTGGGAAAAATATAGTAGAAGAATACTAATGAATTACATTTTCTATTAAGCCGGAGGTCATTATGATTACTATAAAACATCTGTACTGGATAATCCCGGGAATAATGGTTGCTTTCCTCTCATCCTTCATTTTTGCGGATCTTCTAGATATTCCCAGGGATCTGTATTACCTGATCTATTTTGTGATTATTCTGTCGTTCCTGATATTTTATATCCGCAAAACAAATCTCCATTTGAAAAAATGGTTTAGCAGACGACTGGTCTGGGGAATTATTCTGGGAATTATCTTTGCTATTCTGATGATCCAGAATGTCCTCTCCAGACCGGAAACTGCAAAGCTTCATGGAACTGCACTGTTCTGGGCGCTGGTCTGGCGGGGATTACTGTATGGTACTGTTGACGGGCTGATCCTGACTGTTTTCCCCTGGGTGGTAACCTGGAGAGCTTTTCGGGCAGAAGAGAAAAACTTTTTACACAAAATTGGTATCGGATTGATCGCTGCGCTGTTCATCCTCGCAATGACTACTTTATACCATCTTGGATACAGGGACTTCCGTTCTCCCAAGATTATCCAGGCTAACATCGGAAACACTATTATGTCCGTACCAACTCTGCTGTCAGCCAATCCCATCGGCACGCCCATTGTGCATGCGACTCTTCACATCACGGCGGTGTTGCATTCTCCAGAAACGGATCTTTTCCTGCCACCACATCGCCCGGAATGAAACATACTAACGTGGATGAATTAGAATTATTTCAGCTTCGCACAGAGGTTATCGGAAAACACGGCATACTGCTGAATGAAGAAAGCAAATTACATTATATAACCTTTTATGGAGGTAAAGGTAATGCATATAAAAAAACCGACTGTTGTCAAAGCCGCAGGAAATAAACCGAAGATTATCGAAGAATTCATCGGGCGAATAAATACCGGCACAGATCAGATCAGCATAGCCCATATGACCAGCCCGGCCGGCTGGGAGGAACCGCCACAAACACCGGACTTTGTGGAATATACGTATGTCATTAGAGGCATTGTCCATGTAAAAATCAGTCATGAAACAATTACGGTAGGTCCAAACGAAATTTTTGTGTCACGGAAGGGTCAAACGGTTCAATACAGTACACCGGAAGAAGGTGGCGCCGAATATATTGCCGTCTGTACGCCGGCTTTTTCGCAGGAACTGGCTGGGAGAGAGGAGTAAAAAAGGACATTAGACTGACTCCTGGAACCTGAATCCTGACTCCTCTATTCGACAAAAATTCAAATTTTTCTTGATAATAGGGGATTTTAGCACGATAATGAATTATAGACTCAGAAAATCGGAGATTTAGATTATGTCAGACAAATCCAGTGCCGAGAAAACTGAAAAAAAACGAAGAAGATCACCCATATCATCTCCTAAATTAAAATGGGTCAGTACCCGCTTACTGGATGATGTCTTCACCGATGAAGTCAGCCTGTTTAAACCCCATTTTGATGTGGACTATGAAGCATATCTGCAGCGATTATGGGAATCTAATCCGGATATATATGAAATCCTGAAAAATACAGATGATCTGGAAAAAGCACGGGATGCATTGTATACCTATCTGGAAAAAGCGGAACGCAGCGTTTTTTCCCTGGATAACGATCTTCATATTCTGGAAAAATCCACCGTTCGGGAATGTATCCGGGTATTTCGAAGCATTATTGGCCCGATCAATGAATTCCGTACCGAATTTTCTGCCCTGGATAGCCTGTGGAAACTGGCCCGAAACAAGAGAGATGAACTGGACAGCAAGATATCTGTGGGTTTTGTAATGGAGTTCATCAATCTTTTCCGGGGAGTTATCGGAAAATCAAATATCTATCTGGAAAATGTACAGATAAAAAAAGGGATTCCCGATTTTCTGAAATTAAAAGGACGGGATGCCTCAACAGTCAGAACCGAGATTCTGGACGATCTTGGTTCCAGTGTCCAGAAATATTTTAAAAAATATCCCTCCGGGCTGGAAGATGAAGTAGTGTCCTGGCGGTTACAAAACCGCAAAAAAATAATCCGTTATTTTAAGGGAAGTCAGGAGGACTGGAACGATTATAAATGGCATCTGAAGAACGTCGTCAAAGATGCGCAACCGCTGGTTGATCTGATCGAGCTGACCAATGACCAGCGGGAGGCTATCGAAAAAGCCAGGAAGAATAAAATTGCTTTCGGAATCACCCCCTACTATTTGAGCCTGATGGATACAAGGCTTTCCATCGGTTACGACCATGCTGTCCGGATGCAGGTGATACCGCCAAAAGAGTATGTGGACAAACTTTCCGAGCATCAGGCCGACCGGAAAATAACATTCGATTTTATGGGAGAGCACGATACCTCCCCGGTGGATCTGATCACCCGCCGCTATCCCCAGATTGCCATCCTCAAACCGTTCAATACCTGTGCCCAGATTTGCGTTTATTGCCAGCGGAACTGGGAAATAGAACGTGTGCTTGAGCCAAAAGCACTGGCATCCCAAAAGTCAGTGGACGCTGCCCTGGAATGGCTGGATGAACATAAAAGTGTGGGAGATATTCTGGTCACCGGCGGGGATCCCATGGTGATGAAGGATTCGCAGTTAGAACGGATTCTGGCAAATCTTTCGGCCAAAAATCATGTCTATCGGATACGAATCGGCACCCGGACCCCCGTTGTTCTTCCCATGCGTTTTACCGACAGACTGATGGACATTTTAACCAGATACCATGAACCTCCAAAGCGCGAAATTGCAATCGTTACCCACTTCGAGCATTCCTATGAAATCACTCCCGAAGCCATGGAGGCGGTTCAGAAACTGCGCAAAGCAGGAATGAGTGTCTACAATCAGCAGGTTTATACGGTGGAAAATTCCAGGCGCTTTGAGACCGTAAAGTTGCGGCGTGACCTGAAATCGATTGGAGTGGATCCCTACTATACGTTCAATATGAAGGGGAAAGAAGAAACCAGCCGC
>JAFGSO010000151.1 GCA_016934605.1 Calditrichota bacterium
AAGGTACACATCGGAGCAGGGAATTCCTATTCCCCGGCTGATCCGTATTATACTGCCACATAAAAAGGAAATGGTTGCAATTTATCATAAAAATATCAAAATTAACACCACCTTAGATAGTGAATATTATTCAATAGTTATAGGACCGAAAGTTAAACAGTTGATAATTTCGCAATGAACCATGGATATCTCTGTCGTAATACCTGCTTATAATGAAGCTGAATCCTTGCCGGAACTTCTTGAGAAAATTCACCGCACCATCACCGGCCTGAAAAGGACCTATGAAATCGTAGTGGTGGATGATGGAAGCCATGATGCTACCCTGGAAGTTCTGAGAAATCAGAAGAAAAAATATCCTTCGCTGAAGGTAATAAGTTTTCGTCGAAATTACGGTAAGAGCGCCGCTTTATCCGAAGCGTTCAAAACCGCCCGGGGAGATTATATCATCACCATGGATGCAGATCTTCAGGACGATCCGGAAGAAATTCCCTCACTCCTGGAAAATCTAAATAATGGAAAATATGATCTGATCTCCGGCTGGAAGAAAAAAAGACACGATCCGATTTCGAAAACCATACCATCTAAACTGTTTAATTTTGTGACATCGCGTCTTACCGGTATCCGTATTCACGATTTCAATTGCGGTTTGAAAGCGTATCGAAAGGAGGTAATCAAAGATTTACAGATTTATGGTGAACTGCATCGCTTTCTTCCGGTACTGGCTCACTGGAACGGATTCCGCGTGGGAGAAACCGTGGTAAAACACCATCCGCGTAGATTTGGCAAAACCAAGTTTGGAATTTCACGATTTTTTAACGGTTTTTTCGATCTTCTGACTGTATTGTTTATTACCCGCTATCAGACCTCCCCCCTTCATATTTTTGGAATGCTCGGTCTTCTAACAGCGCTCATCGGTCTGTTCATAGAACTGTATCTAACCGTTTTGTGGTTTTCGGGTCAGGTAATCCGGAACCGGCCACTGTTCTTCCTGGGCATCCTGGCAATAATCGTTGGTGTACAGTTTATCGTTTTCGGTTTGCTTGGCGAAATGATCGCCGCCCGCTTCGCCTCTCAAACAGAATATTCCATAAAAGAAAAAGTGGAATAGACCGAAAGGTATGAACAAAAAAGGAATCGAGAGATATAACCGATACAGTATTATTGTTCCCTCCTATAACCGGAGGGACGAGATCGAAGAATTACTACAGTCCTTCCTTTTTCTGGAATTCAATTCAGATCGTCTGGAACTGATAATTGCGGACGACGGTTCGGAAGATGACACAGAATCGCTTGTTAAAAAATATAATGAGAGACTGCCATTCCCGGTTCTTTTCTGCCGGCAGGAGAATAAAGGTCCCGGTGCAGCCCGGAATATGGGCATGGAAAAAGCCAGCGGGGACTTCTATATTTTCCTGGACAGTGACTGCACCGTTCCACCGGACTGGTTACAAAACATTGACCGGAATTTACACCATTATCAGGCGGATGCATTTGGAGGGCGGGACAGTTTTCGCCCCGATTTTCCGGACCAGCTGAAGGCAATCAACTATTCCATGACCTCCTTTATTACTACCGGTGGACTTCGGGGGCGAAAGGGTAAAAAACTTGCCAAATTTTATCCGCGCAGCTTCAACATGGGCCTCTCCCGAAGCCTGGCCGAAAAAATAGGCGGATTCGGATCACTTCGTCACGGGCAGGACATCGAATACAGTCATCGAATTATAAAGAGTGGTGCCAGAATTATTTATATCGATGAATCAGTTGTCTACCATAAACGGCGCACCAGTATCAAAAAATTTTTCCGGCAGGTTTTCAACTGGGGAGTTGCCCGAATTAATCTGTTCAAAATTGACTCTTCCATGCTGGAACCGCTCCATGCAGCCCCGGCTGCAGTGACAATCCTCACTCTGATTCTGATTCTGTTCAGTATTTTCTCATCAACTGTATGGTCCCTATTCCGCTGGCTACTGCTGGCAGGAGTTATCATTCTTTTTCTCTCCGGAGTCCATGCTGCGTTCAAATATCGCTCACTCCGCATGCTATACCTGGTGCCTGTAATAATGCCGATCCAGATTTTCGGATACGGACTCGGGTTTATCAGTGCTTATTTTTACCGTGTTATCCTGGGAAGACCCGAATTTACCGGTTTCCACAAAAAATATTATCATTAATCACCAGATGGCAAATAATCGCCAATTTATATCAGAAATGAATTCAGCTTAAGGTTTATTTTTTGTATATTAAGATCGATTAAAACTCGGGAATTCTCATGGCACAGATACTCTCTCCTGAACTTTTTTTCGAAAAAATATCCGGCACGCTTTCATCCAAAAAACAACTCTCGCATAATTTTATCGATCTCACCATTCATGCCGTCTTTCGCAATAAAGCAGCCGGTAAACTGGATTTTGGGGGAAGCGAATTTTCTCCGGGATTGACTGATCCATGCTTCCCGGTTAAGAATCATCCGGATGAACCTTATGGATGGTGGAATCTGCACGATGGTTATTATCAAATAATTTATAATGAAGAATTTAAACTCGCTAAAAATGAGATCGCTTTTCTGCAGCCGCATCCCAGGCTGCTGAGTGCCGGCTCTTTTCATCCCTCATTGCTGGTAAATGAGCTCAATCGTTCGTTCCATATGCTTTTGCATGTACCGAAACACGGGATTCAGCTGAAAGAAAATGCCAGAATTTCGCAAATACTGGTCATTGATTTTTGAATCTGATCAGTGCAATTCACGGTTGTTTGCAGAACACAGAGATACAGAAATAACAGTACAGAAAAGATCGGAAGTTTTTCAAATTTCAGGTAAAACCGGAATCATTTATTTACAGATCCGGAGCTGATTTCTATTTTCAGGTAAATTTTCGGTCATTAATAATTCATGTACAGGTCTAACTAAACAAGAATACTCACAATTATCTATTCTGACCCACTAAAACCCGAGGAGGCATTCATGATGGAACAACCGATGGTACAGGAACAGTCGAATGAAGCAACTGTACTCAATCAGATCCTGCAAGTTGGCGGCAATATGGTAGGCTGGTTGAAATTTCTGGGAATTATCAATATCATTTATGGAGCACTCACTGCCTTAACATTGTGGGGAATTATCATAGCGTGGCTGCCAATCTGGCTGGGAGTGCTCCTGCTGCAGGCCGGAAATAAAATTAATTCAGCCAAATTCAGTCAGAATAAGGTTGAACTTGTACAGATGATGGATAAACTCCGGCTTTATTTTATTGTTCAGGGAATTCTTATAATTGTGATGATTGTGGTTGCTATTGTGGGAATAGTCGCTTTTGGTGGAATTCTGTTTCATCTCTTCCAGAGCGGCGGGCTGGAGACTTTCTGATCATAAAGATGTGAACCGGGTGGTTGAGCCACTCAGGTCAGCCGCCCGGTGCTACAGCAGATTGCTGGCCAGTTCCGCCAGAAGAGAGCGTTCTCCTTTCTCCAGCGTAATATGCGCATAAATCGATTGCCCCTTCATCCGATCGATTAGATAGGTAAGGCCATTACTCTGGGCATCCAGGTAGGGTGTATCGATCTGGTAAGGATCCCCGGTAAATACAATCTTGGTTCCTTCACCCGCCCGGGTGATGATAGTTTTCACTTCATGCGGGGTGAGATTCTGGGCTTCATCGATAATAAAAAATATACGCTCCAGGCTTCTTCCCCGTATATAGGTAAGCGGAGCTATATGCAGCTTCTCCTTTTCCAGCATCTCTCCAATCCGCCGGTGTGCGGAATCATTTTCACTGAACTGGTTCTTAATAACATTCAGGTTATCATATAGCGGCTGCATGTAAGGATCCAGTTTCGCTTCCAGATTTCCCGGCAAATAACCCAGGTCCTTGTTCGATAGCGGAATAATTGGCCGGGCCAGGTATATCTGCTGGTAAAATTTGCGCACTTCCAGTGCAGCCGCCAGAGCGATCAATGTTTTCCCGGTACCGGCTTTACCGGCCAGGGTTACCAGCAGTATATCGGGATTCATCAGCGCATCCACCGCGAAAGTCTGCTCGGCATTCCGGGGAGAAATTCCATAAGCACTTCGCTTTTCTATTCGTCTGATCACTTTTTCTGCGGCATGATAAATTCCCAGGGCGGATTTCTGATTATTCTTAAGAATAAGATATTCATTCGGATACAAATCCTGCAAGTTCTCCCCGGCTACCTCTATGGCACCTTCTGACTGATAAAGCTGGTCGATCCGGGTATCCGGAAAGTCATGAACCACCCGTTTACCCATATACAATTTTTCAATATCCTGAATCCGGTCCGTGAAATAATCCTGGGCCAGAATACCGAGTGATTTTGCCTTCAGTCTGAGATTAACGTCTTTTGTTACGAAGATGATTTGCTGATTTTTCAGGCTTTTTGTCAGATAATAGGCAACACTCAGGATTCGGTGATCCAGCTTACTCGATGAAAAAATCTGGTCAACCTCCGGTTCGAACTGATGATCGGTAATAATCTGAATTTTGCCTTTGCCGGGTCCCAGAGATACACCGCCGTTAACCAGTTTATTTCCGGAGAGGTCATCCAGTATGCGGATAAATTCCCGAGCATTGTAGTGGATCTGGTCAGCGCCTCTTTTAAAATTATCAATTTCTTCCAGAACGGTAATGGGAATGATGATATTATTATCCTGAAAGCTGTGAATACAATTATAATCATGCAGAATGACATTTGTATCCAATATAAAAGTTTTCTTTTTCATTCAGAGAAGCCCCGGAATTGTCTGCTTTTTAACCGAAAAATACTATTTAAAATACCATTAATCAATCAGTGATTTTTCTGCCGACGGAGCAGGAAGCCGGCCGGTGCAAAATCACATTTCTGTCGTTTGCCTTCGCACCTGAAAGGCGGTTATAAGCTAAATTGAAAAATTTACCTGGAATTTTAAATTTTCGATTAATGGTCAATTTACGGCTGCCAATGCAATTTTCTCAGGACGAGGGGCTGTATCAAAAGTCAAAATTTGTGAATAAATATGAAATTAGCTATTCAATATTAAATTTATTATCTCACCCCCAAGGGGGAGAGATTCTATGAATGCTGAATATTCGTAAAATATGTATATTATTTCATATAATAGGACTTTTGATATAGCCCCATCAATAACATCTGGTATACATGTATCGATCGGTATGCAAAAACTCTTATCAAATCAAAAATCCAATGAAGCATATTTCACCGTAAATATTCAGTTCCCACTGTTCCTTATAATTAGATCACTTGACTAAGCAATTATATTTTATTAACTTATTAAGCTACAAATTGTAAATTTTTAAGTATTGGATATAATCAAAAAAGGAGGATTTGAAATGGCAAACGGAGGATCTGGAGATTTTTTCAAGGGTTTTTTCTTTGGTGGACTCATAGGAGCTGCTTTTGCACTTCTATATGCACCGCAGAGCGGGAAGGAAACGCGGGATGAGATAGGAAAAAAAGCCGATGAACTG
>JAFGSO010000152.1 GCA_016934605.1 Calditrichota bacterium
AATTTGATACTGGCCGATGAAATCAACCGTTCTCCGGCCAAAGTTCAGAGCGCTTTGCTGGAAGCCATGCAGGAGAGGCAGGTAACTATTGGTGATGAAACCTTTAAGCTCACCGAACCGTTTCTGGTGATGGCAACCCAGAATCCCATCGAGCAGGAAGGAACCTATCCTCTTCCGGAAGCTCAGGTGGATCGTTTTATGCTGAAACTGAACATTACCTATCCGGGAAAAGAGGAAGAATACGAAATTATGCAGCGTATGACCACCGGAGAACCAATTGCCGTATCAGCAGTGGTGACGCCACAGGATATTCTTCTGGCACGTTCGGTTGTCAATGAAGTCTATATGGACGAAAAAATCGACCGTTATATCATTGATATCGTCTTTGCAACCCGGAATCCGTCGGAATATGGCTTAAAAGATATTGAGCCGCTAATCGCTTATGGTGCATCACCCCGGGCATCCATCTATCTGAAACTGGCTGCCAAGGCACATGCCTTCCTGCGAAGACGGGGTTATGTGACACCTGAAGATGTCAAAGCGATCGGTATGGATGTCCTGCGGCACCGTATTATCGTCACATACGAAGCAGAAGCGGAAAATGTAACACCGGAAGATGTGGTTCGCCGGGTTTTGAATCATATTGAAGTACCATAAAAGCTATAACAAACAGGCGTTATTCAATATTTAAGAAACTAATGATACCGTTTTTAGTTTGGTCATTTGAATTCTGAATCGATGAATCCATGGATACCAAAGAATTACTCAAGAAAGTCCGTCAGATTGAAATCAGTATCCGCGGGGTAGTAAATGAGGTATTCGCCGGCGAATATCATTCGGTATTCAAAGGCAGGGGAATGGAATTCGCTGAAGTCCGGGAATATCAACCGGGGGATGATATCCGGACAATCGACTGGAATGTTTCCGCCCGGATGAACCACCCTTATGTGAAAGTGTTCGAAGAAGAGCGTGAACTCACTGTTATGATTCTTTTTGACGCCAGTTCCTCTGAAAGTTTTGGCAGCCGGAACCAGATGAAGGGCGATGTTGCCATCGAGATTTCTGCTCTGCTGGCGTCCTCCGCTATTCGGAATAACGATAAAGTGGGTTTAATTATTTTCAGTGACAAGATTGAAAAATTCGTCGCTCCGCGGAAAGGTCGTAAGCATATTCTGAGAGTGATCCGCGAACTCTTATATTTCGCAACTTCTGAGGAAACGCCTAAATCCACTTCAACCGATATCGCTGCTGCCCTAGAATATATGAATCAGATATTGAAACGGAGAGCCACCGTATTCCTGATCAGCGATTTTCTGGCAGAAGGCTTCGAAAGAGACCTTCAGATTGCTAACCGACGTCATGATTTAGTAGCGATCCGGTTGATCGATCCGCTGGAGGAAAGGCTGCCGGATGTGGGAATATTGGAACTGGAAGACCTGGAAACGGGGGAAACCATGCTGATTGATACATCGTTTGATGAAATCCGGGAAACAGTGAGTGAAAACGCCTATACCCAGAAAAGCAGTCTGGAGAAAATGCTTAAATCGATTGGTATTGATTTTATAGACATTTACACAGATCGGTCTTATATCCAGCCTCTCACCCGGTTTTTCAGGGTACGGGCCAGACGGTTTCATTAATAAAAATGAGATAGTTCACCAATAATGATGCATAGTATGATGATGAAATTCAGTGAAAGAAAAGCGCTTTTTGTCATTTTTATTGTATCGATGACATTAATTTTCAGCAGTTGTAATGAAAGGCCAGGAAAGGCCATTCCTGCAGAAAAGAAGCGTGAAATTGCCAATGTGTTGTATAATCAGCAGTTATTCAAACAGTCCGTGAAAGAGTATATTGATTATCTGAATCATTACGACCTGGAAGTAAAAGAACAGGCTAATATTGCTTACATGATTGGAAATATTTATTTCGAACGTTTACAGGATTACGAGAATGCTCTGGCTTATTATCTTCGAGTAAAACATCTTTATCCTGAATCAACCCTTCAGCAGGATGTCAGCCGGAAAATCGTGGAGTGCCTGGAACGAATGGAACGTTCTCTGGATGCCAGGCAGGTTATTGAGGAGAGTGCCTCCCTGGATGAATCACAGAAGCCTCAGTCCAGGCCGGGAGATGTTATTGCACAGATCGGTGATCGGGAGATCACCAGCGGAGACCTGCAATATGAAATGAACAGACTTCCAAGATATGTTCAGGAGCAGATTCAGACCAGAGAACAGAAAGTTGAATTTCTCAGAAGTTATATTGTTCAGGAACTTCTCTACGATTCAGCGAAACGACGTGGTCTGGACAAGGATAAAGAGGTGAGAGAGGGTCTTCTACAGGCTGAAAAATCGCTGATGACCCAGAAATTGCTTCAGGAGGAAATTGAGAAGGAAGTGAATCCGGAACACTATTCCAACGCCGATGTGGAGCTTTATTATAAAGCAAATAAAGAGGATTATGCTGAAAAAGATGATCAGGGCAATGTAAAACGCACACCACCGTTCAGTGAAGTTCAGGAACAGGTGGCACAGGATTTTATGCAGAAAAAACAGCAGGAAGCTTATCAGAGACTGGTGGATCGTCTGATGAAAGCGGAAAATGTCAGGATTTATGAGAGTAAATTTCAATAAAAAATTCAGGAAAAGAGGGATAAGATTTTCTCCTGCCATATGTGCACTGGCCATTCTTCTTTCAGGATTGAATGCGCAGGAGCAATCCTTGATTGAAGTGGATGCCTCGGTGGACAAAGCGTTAATCACCATCGGAGACCGGATTACCTATTCACTGATCATCCGTCACGATGCGGATTTGCATGTAGAACAGCCCGGTCCGGGTGCCAATCTCGGTCAGTTTGAGATCAAGGATTATTCTATTATTGATCCGGTGGAATTGGATGGACGGATTGTTCAGCAGTTCGATTATCAGATATCGGTTTTCGACACCGGTCGGTTCGTCATTCCTCCTTTTCCGGTGGCTTTTGCTTCATCGGACACAGCACGGGATTATCAGATTATTCAGACTGATCCCATCGAAATCACGGTAGAAAGCGTTCTGACTGCGGAAGATAATGAGATACGGGATATCAAACCGCCACAGAACGTCCCGTTGGATTACACCGGATGGTTAATTATCGGTGGAATCGGTTTAATTGTTTTCGCAATAGCAATGGGTGCCTTTTATTACTGGCGCTACAGAAGAAGGGGAGAACCGCTTTTCAGGAAGGAAACCATTCGTCCGGCGCATGAAATCGCTCTGGAAGAACTGTTTGTTTTATCACAAGAATGGCCCCAAATGTTGGAAAATGGAGAACATAAAATTCTTTTCTCCAGACTTTCTGAAATCCTTCGGCGATATCTGGAAAACCGTTTTTTCATTAAAGCCATGGAGGAAACAACCTTCGAAATCGCTGTTTCTCTGGAAGAACTTGAACTGGATGAAAATGACCAAAGTTGCTTGATTTCAGTCCTGGAATTTTCGGATCTGGTGAAATTTGCCAAATATGTCCCTCATCAAAATGAAGTAGTTAAACAGCTTGAAGAAGCCCAAAACTTTATAGATGCGACAAAATTGGTTTTCGAAGCGGTGGAACATAAGATTGAGGTCAGGGAAGATGAGCAGGAATCCGGTCTTATGCAGGCTGTAGTACAGCATAACAACACAAACTCAAATACCCCGTTGAAACAGAAAACAGATATAAAATAAAACCTTGAAAAAATAAATAAATGGAGGTGCCAAATTGATTGAGGTAAAAGATCTAACTCGTTACTACGGCGAAAAGCGAGCAATTCATAATGTCTCTTTCGAAGTGAAGAAAGGTGAGGTACTGGGACTTCTGGGGCCGAATGCGGCCGGAAAAACGACCACCATGAAGATCCTGACCTGTTTCATGCCACCAACATCGGGGAGTGCTACCGTAGCCGATTATAGTATCTGGGAACAGCCCATGGAAATCAAAAAACTGATCGGCTATCTTCCCGAGAATCCACCCCTGTATAACGATCTGAAGGTTCTGGAGTATCTTGATTTTGCTGCGAAGATTAAAGGAATCCCTTCAGATAAACGGAAGTCAGCCATCTCCACAGCTGTCGAAAAGTCAGCCCTGGGATCGGTTCAAAATCAGGTTGTAGGCAGCCTTTCCAAGGGATTTAAACAGCGTGTAGGTCTGGGACAGGCGCTTCTGGACGAACCACCTATTCTGATTCTGGATGAACCAACAGTTGGGCTCGATCCACGGCAGATCATCGAAATTCGTGAACTCATCAAAAATCTGGGGGGAGAGCATACCATCATTCTATCAACTCACATTTTGCCGGAGGTGGAAATGACCTGCGGACGGGTGGTGATTATCAATGAGGGTGAAGTGGTAGCTGAAGATACTCCGGAAAAACTCACCAGGCGTCTGAAAGGATCGGAGCGGACACTTCTGGAAATCGAAGGAGATGATGCGGTTGCACAATCGGTATTTTCTGGATTTGGTGAAATTACCAAAGTAGATAAGCAAAGTGTTTCCAGAAATAATCATACCCACTTTACTCTGGAAACCACCTCGGATATCCGAAAAGATCTGGCCCGGGCCCTGGTTGACAAAGGTCTGGGACTTTATGAATTGCGAACCGAAGCGTACTCGCTGGAGGAAATATTCCTGCACCTGACAACGAAAGAGGAGGTGGCCTGATTATGAAAAAAACAATAGCCATATTTCAAAAAGAACTGAAGCATTTTTTCTATTCACCAATTGCATATATCGTTATTGCAGCATTTACGCTAATTGCCGGGATATTCTTCTATCTTTATCTCAGCAGTTTTGTGGAAGCGGCGTTCATGGATATGATGCGATCTCAGCAGTTCCGAACAGCACCGCAAAAATTTAATATCAACCTGCAGCTGATCCGTCCTTACTTCTGGAACCTGGCACTGATTTCCCTTTTTGTCCTCCCGCTGGTGACCATGCGGCTTTATTCGGAAGAAAAACGAGCCGGTACGGTGGAGCTTCTCTATACCACGCCGCTCTCTGTTGCCAATATTGTTATTGGAAAGTTCTTTGCCGGAATTGTTTTCTACATTGTAATGCTGATTCCTACTTTCATCTTTATGGCTTTGCTGTTCGTATACGGAAATCCTGAACTGGGACCGGTACTGTCAGGATATCTGGGT
>JAFGSO010000153.1 GCA_016934605.1 Calditrichota bacterium
AGAAGCGGGAAGAAAAGCGATGACCGGAAGCGGTGCGCTCTCGGCTGCTGTAGGTATCCAGGAATGAAACGGCATGGCCCCTGCTTTAGCGATTGCAGCAATGAACATGAGAACAAAGATAATAATTGAGAAGGTATCTCCTACCTGGATGCTGAGTGCTGAAATATTCCAGGTACCGTACAGAATGGGTAATGCCAGGACTGCCAGAAGCAAAGCTACATCAGTGAATCCGAGAATGGCAAAAGTTTTACCGGCTGCCATGGATGCCGATTTTCCCTCTCCCATGGCAATCAGAAAGAACAGCAAAAGTGTAACCAATTCCCAGGCAAGCAGCAGTACAAAAAAATTATCTGCCAGTACCAGGGCGGCCGATCCGGACAGTGTCAGCATCACAAATGGATAATAGAGATGCGAAATTTTCCTGTCCCGGAAATAACCTGCTGAGTAGAGTGAAGTCAGCAAGGTGAAAAAACCCAGGAAAAGCAGAATAAAGCGTGAAAAATGGTATAATCTGAAATCCAGAGAAAAATCAATTCCGGATATCTCGAACCAGGGTACAGTAAGGAACTGATCATTAATAAAAAATCCTTCAATGACAATATTCAGGAAATAGAGGCTACCCAGCACAGCGATTCCTTCCCGGATATATTTCCATTTTGCAGGGATGATCAATGCCAGAAGCGCGGCACCCGCCGGGATATAAATAAGGGATAAGATGTCCATGAATTTGACTCCGCTTCAGAAAGTTGGTTTTCCATGTAAATGGATTTTATTTTAAAAACTTATAATAATTTTTTTCTCAGGGATGGTAAATCATATTCTTTCCCCAGCTGGGATGCAATATCGCGGGTTTTTTTCTGACTGATTGATACCAGATCTTCCTGTGACCACCTCATTGACCGGTTCGGACTATGAGCAGATATCATCCTCTCTGTACAGCTGTAACAGGGATCCACTGCAGCCAGGGTAATAGTTACATCTGCCACCTGTTGACCGATACAGGACGCATGAAATGAAGGTATATTAATAAAACTGGGTGCCCTTACTTTGACACGCTCCGGATAATTGGAACCGTTGGATCTGACATAATGAATATCTTCCCCACGGGGTGCTTCATAGAGGCCGATTCCTTCTCCAACTGGAATATGTTCCACTTTTTGCAGAAATTCTCCTCCTGGAATCTGTTTAACAGCCTGCCGGATTATTTTTATAGATTCCAGAACTTCCAGAGTGCGAACCAGGAATTTATCATACACGTCCCCGTTTGGAAGTACCACTGTGTTCCAGTCGATATAGGGATATGCAGCATAAGGCTCATCCTTACGGACGTCAATATCCAGACCTGATGCACGGGCCGTGGGACCGACCACGCAGTAGTCTATGGCGTCTTTTTTTGTGAGCACTCCCACACCCTTTAATCTGGCTTTCAGTACCGGATCGTCCTGAACAGCATCCGCCAGCATTTTTATCTGAGGTTCTAACTTATCTACAGTCTCTATCAATGCAGGAAATTTTTCATTATCCAGATCTCTCCGTACCCCTCCTACCTTTAGCATACCACAACTCTGCCTGTTGCCGGTCAGGTACTCCATCATGTCCAGAATCGGTTCCCGGTATTTCCATACCCACATAAAAACTGTGTTGTAACCGATAAAATGCCCTGCCAGACCCATCCATAGCAGATGGCTATGGATGCGTTCAATCTCTCCCAGAATAGTGCGAATATATTTGGCCCGTTCCGGAACATCCATTTGCAGCAGATCTTCAACCGCATTACAAAAACATTGCGTATGGGTAATGGAGCAGATTCCGCATATTCGTTCGACCAGGAAAACAACCTGGTCATAAGTTTTCTGTTGAGCCAGCAGCTCAATACCTTTATGGATATATCCGATATTCGCATCAATATCAACAACCGTTTCGCCCTCAACGGTAAGTACAAAATTTTCCGGCTCATCCTGTAAAGGGTGAAAGGGGCCGATTGGTATTATGGATCGCATTTACTACTCCTTGTTTATATCTAAATTTTTTCAAAATATTCAGAAAAATATATTAATCTGCCGTTTTTTTTGTTTGAGTCTCCGGTTTATTTAAAGGGGGTTTTTCGGAATCAGGCGTAAAATAGCTCACTTTAGGTAATAGCCCGTGGTTTTCTTTATATTTTTTAATATCAAAATCCTTGCGGAAAGGGAATTCATTTTCTTTAAAGAATTCGGCTTTCACCAGTCTTTTCAGTTTGGGATGTCCCTTAAAACGCACTCCCAGAATGTCATATATCTCCCGTTCAATCCACATGGTTCCAGGAATAACAGAAACCAGTGAATCCAGTGTCGGGTCGTCATGAGGGGCCAATGTCCGCAAAGTACAAATAAATCCGTCTTTGTTAAAAGTAAAATGATATAACACCTCAAAACCTTCGCGTATATGGATACCGGTGGCAATAGAAAATTTAGCCTTCATTTCCTGAAACAACAGCTGCGCAAACCATTTCAAATTTTCGCGAGCCACCCGGACATAGACTCGTCTGGCGGAATGTATCTGAGCGTCAAAGGGAGCTCCTGATTTTTCCTTGAGTTGCTTTACAAATTCTTGCACTGTCATACTGACTCCTGATTTCCTGATGGTAAAAATATGATTTCTATGTGTGGGAACTGTTAAATTTTCTGCAACGCCTTCACCAGAGCCATGATCATGGTTTCCGGTTTTGGCGGGCATCCGGGCACATAGACGAATGTAGCGTAAGGATCTATCTCTTTGATCACCCTGTCAACCGGTCCTGCAACGCTGTAGGCATCTTTGAATATTCCCATGGTACATGCACACGCACCGATACAGGCAACGACACACGGCTTGGGAACCTGTTTATAAACCTCCTGAAGACGCGGTTTGATATGATAGGTAACAGGACCACTCACCAGCAGAACATCGGCATGTCGCGGA
>JAFGSO010000154.1 GCA_016934605.1 Calditrichota bacterium
CATTTCCTCTTCACGGGTCATTGCCGGGTAGTCCGTTCTGTAAGCCCAGCCGGGCCCGCCTGTCAGCCAGAAACGGTGTCTGTATCCTCTTCCCCGGCCGAAGCCCCCTCCGAATCCATATCTCGGTCTACCGATTCGACCCGGCGCATAACAATATCCGCTTCCCCAACCGGTCATCGCACCCCATCCTCCGGGACCGGTTCCATCAAAACCAGGCATGATTCGTTCCTCCTTTTATTTTAATTTTGTAAATTCCCCGAATTAATGATATTCGGGACATATTCTACTTTTTTTAATCTCATTTTTGGTTTTCCAGCAGTTCAAGGATGTTTTTGTATACCTGACAAATATGCACAGCTGCTGATGAATCCGGAAAATTAATTACTGATTTTTCTGAAATCAGAGCTTTCAGTACAACGTCATCATATGGAATTATTCCCAGGAAAGGGATATTTTCCGATTCAGCAAATTTTTGAATATTTTTTGTATTTTCAGGATTCAGATCCGATTTGTTGATGACGATTGCGGAAGGAATTCTGAAGCGCTGAGTTAGTTCAATCAGCCGGGAGAGATCATGTAGTCCGGATACAGTGGGTTCGGTAACAATCACCGCCAGGTCAGTTCCGGTCAGGCTGGCATTAACCGGGCAGCCGATTCCGGGTGGACCGTCCACAATTAACCAGGCTCTTTGGTTTTGTGAAGCCAGTGCAGCTGCGCTTTTTTTGACCTCACTGACCAGTTTGCCGGAGTTGCCGGACCCGGGAAGCAATTCTGCATCTACAAATTCACCATTTTTGATAGCAGATTCCTGAAAAAATCCGGATATTGCTTTCGGGAAAGAAATAGCGTTCTCGGGGCAGAGCCTCACGCAGAATCCGCATCCCTCGCAGGCCAGGGGATCCACCTGATAATCATGAATCGCATCAAACCGGCAATATTCTTCGCAAAGATCACAACCGGTGCACAGTTCCCTGTTAATTACTGCTTTGTTACCACCGGAATATTCATGCCTTTCGAGAATTTCCGGTTTCAGTAAAATATGGAGATCAGCTGCGTCGACATCAGTATCCGAAACTACCCGGTTCTCAAACAGTTCACAGAGCGCTGCAGCCAGGGTAGTTTTACCGGTGCCGCCTTTTCCGCTTACAATAACAATCTGTCGATATTTAGAGTTATTATGTGGCATTTTCTGTTACCGGCTTTTCAATACTATTTTTTATTCTGATTATCAGCGCATGAAATTGTTTCTTCATTTCGGGAAAAATGTGAACGGCAGGTTTTCCACGTGAATAACCCTCAGCCAGTTCCCGGCTGTAAGGAATCCTTAATGAAACCGGAATTCTTTCCTGCTCGCAATAGTGCTCTATCAGATTAGAAGTCTCAAGTGCCTTGTTAATGATCACTGAAAAAGGCCTCCGGAGAATTCTCAGCACTTTCACTGCCAGTTTCAGATCATGAAGTCCAAAGGGCGTAGGTTCTGTCACCAGAAGGCAATAATCGGCATCCCGTGCTATTTCCACCATGGAACACGCCGTACCGGGAGGTGCATCCAGTATATTGATGTTCTCCGGATTCAGTGATTTTTTAACCTGGTCTATTAAGGGTCCAGCCATCATTTCCCCGACATTCAGCCGGCCTTCAATATAGGCAATTTCTTCCGGAAGTACCCGGCCATAGCGGATAGTCCCGATGGGTGCTTCCGTTTCCCGGATGGCTTTTTTCGGACAGAAATAGCTGCAAGCTCCACAACTATGGCACAATTCATCGAAAAGCAGAACCTGATCCGGCAAAACAGAGAGTGCATTAAATTCACAAACCGACGCGCATACTCCACAGAAATCGCATTTTTTAAAATCAATTTCGGGAAGCAATCTGTAGGCGGTTTTCATGCTTTCCGATGAGCGATTGAGAAAAAGACATCCGTTTGGTTCTTCCACATCGCAGTCTGCATAAATGGAATTTTTTAGAGATAATGCCAGGCTGACGGCAACGGTTGTCTTACCAGTGCCCCCTTTTCCGGAAGCGATTACAATGTTCATAGATCAGATTTTTTTTATGTGTGACAATATTTTTTTGTTCTTAATGCTAACATCCTCCTTCATGTCCTGCACAGGGATCGTACCCTTTAAGTTGGCCATTGAGGTAATCGGTTACTGCATCGACTACAGCAGCGCCTGGAGCAGTTACCACTTCGATATTGAAGCTGTTAAAATTATCGATAGCTTTTCTGCCCATACCTCCGGCAATAATGACATGAGCACCTAAATCCCGGATATATCCGGGTAATTCACAGGCACCACCATTATGACCTGCCAGCGGATTCTGATAACTTTCTTCTTTTATTACTTTCAGATTTTCATCAATTTCATAGACAAAAAACTGAGAACAACGGCCGAAATGGTCGGCTACCTGTAATTCACCGTTGGAAGAATCTGAAACGGTGATGGCAATACGCTTTGTCATACTATATACCCTGATTTTTTAGTTTATGATTTTTAATTAAAACAACTTTCATTTAGTGTTTTTTTTAATCTGTGCCAGCCTGTCGTTCAATTCTTTAAGCCTCTTTTCCATTTTTTCAATTTCTTTTCTTACCTGTTTGGTCTCATCTTCCGGCGAAAATTTTGAAGCAGGATTGTTTCCACCTGTAATTGATTCTCCGGAAAAGTGTTTTCTTCCTTTTCCTCTTCCTCCGGCTGATTCTTCAGATTCTCTGAGAGAACCGTTTCTCCACATTTGTATAACCTCTTTCACGGTTCCGCTGTTTCCTTCAAAAATTTTTACCCCGGCACTGTTCAGCACCCGGTAAGCATTCGGTCCGCAATGACCGGTAATAACTATTTTTGCTCCTTTGTCAAGAATGAGTTGTGCAGACTGAATGCCTGCACCACCGATTGCCTGAACATTTGGATTGGGCATACCTTCAGATTTCAGGGTCTCAGAGTCGACGAAAACAAAACAGGCAGCACGTCCGAATCGTGGATCCATTGCAGCATCCAGATGTTTGTCTTCAGCTGAAACGGCAATTTTCATATCATTCTCCTTTGTACTACTTTTATTCGATCTTCCGGAAAGTTTGGTCAATCAGCACATGAATGCCTTCTTTACCGCAGTTGGTAGTATATTATGGTTGTTTCTGACAATTATTACAGACTCCATAAAACTGAATAACATGTCCGTTGATTTCGAATCCATGTTTCTTTGCAAGGGCTTTTTCCACTTTTTTCAGCAGCTCGACTTCTTCCTCCACAAAATCGTCATAATCAATCACTTGCTTGCAGGATGTACAAACAAGATGATGATGGTGCCCGGCTTTGGTCGAACTCTGGACCAGTTCAAAACGGCTTCGTCCGTCACCGAACTGGAAGCGGGAAATGATTCCCATGCGTTCGAGTAAATCCAGTGTTCGATACACTGTAGTTAAACCGACGTTGGGATATTTCCGATGGACCCGGATATAGATTTCTTCTGCAGATAAATGGTCGATGGTACTGCTCAGAGTTTCCAAAATCAATCGTCTGGGAATGGTAAAACGAAGACCTCGACCACGGAAGCGCCCATGCCATTCCATCTTACTTTTCTTCTCCATATAACCCCATTCTATTGAAAATGGTTTTCATTATTAATATAATGAAATCAATTAAAAAGACAAAAGAAAAAATTCTTTTTGCTTCAGATGGAATAATCCTTATGCAATGAATGAATAAAATACTGATCCTTTTGTTTTTAATCTTACAATACCTTAATTAATACGGCTTCAGGCAGACCATGATACAGGATATGAACAAAAGTTTCCTGAAATAACCTAGGCGTGGATTTATTTTTATAAAAATAAATTGCATAATGACTGTATTTCTGATATACATTATTGAAAAACGGATGGAGGATAAAGGATGTTTAAGATGGTTACTGTATTTTTCCTTATTATTTTATTGTCACTGAATCTTAGGAGTACGGAGTACATCAGCCATAAAACAGTTAGAATCAACAGCGGCGATACACTCAAAACCAATCTCATGGCATCAGGTCGTTATGTGGAAGTGATGGGATACGTAGATGCTGATGTTTTTGCCGGTTGTGAAAAGACAATAATTGAGGGGAAGGTGTCGGATGATGTTTTGTCGGGCTGCCGCGAACTGGATATCCGTGGGGAAGTCGGGGACATGGTAGTTGGCTTCGGGCAGACCGTTCTGATCGACGGAAAAGTGGGTGGAGATGTTATCGCGTTTTGTGGGGAGCTGCGGATTACCGACAGGGCACATATCGGGGGAAATCTGGTGCTAGGGAC
>JAFGSO010000155.1 GCA_016934605.1 Calditrichota bacterium
ACCCGTGAAACAGACTTACCAATATCAATGGCGGGAAGAATCCCCTTTCGATGCAGTTCCGGAGACAGATATATCTGTCCATCTGTGATGGAAATGAGATTAGTTGGAATATAGGCAGAGATATTCTGAGCCTGGGTTTCCACGATGGGCAGGGCGGTAATAGAACCACCACCTTTTTCTTCTTTTACATTGGTAGATCTCTCCAGTAAACGTGAATGGATATAAAATATGTCGCCGGGATATGCTTCCCGGGCGGGAGGGCGCCTGAGCAGCAGCGAGAGCTCCCGATAGACTCGGGCGTGCCTGGTCAGGTCATCAAAAACCACCAGGACATCTTCGCCCCGCTCCATAAAATATTCTCCGATACTCATGGCGGCATAAGGAGCAACGTATTGTAATCCCGGCGGATCTTCTCCGCTGCCGACAACAATGATTGTATAGGATAGTGCATCATTGTCCCGTAATTTTGATATGAATTTTACCACATCAGAATTTTTTTGGCCAATAGAACAATAAATACACAGAACATTCTTATCTCTCTGATTGATGATGGTATCCAGAGCAATGGCAGTTTTTCCGGTCTGACGATCGCCAATAATCAGTTCCCGCTGACCCCGACCAATGGGAATAAGGGCATCAATGGCTTTAATGCCAGTCTGAAGTGGAACTTCTACCGGAAGACGATCCATGATAGCAGGTGCTGGACGTTCCACAGGTCTTCTTTTTCGTGTTTTTAACGGACCTTTTTCATCCAGTGGACGTCCGATTGGATCAACAATGCGGCCTTTCAGCTCCTCTCCCACAGGAACATCAACAACCCGGCCAGCACGCACAACGTCTGCACTGACATCAATATCTTCACTGTTATCGAGAAGGATGACGCCAATCTCATCCGGATCCAGATTGAAGGCGATTCCCAGCCGGTTTCCTGCGAAACGGATCAATTCATCAGAGCGTACATGGGAAAGTCCGGAAACCAGCGCTACCCCTTTTTCAACAAAATGAACAGATCCGATATTCTGTGCTTCTATCTCCGGCTGATATTCAGCCAGTATCCCATGGCTCAGTTGCAAGGTCTGATCAATAATCTGCTGGAGCTCTTTTCCTTCTGACATTTTAGTCTTCTCCGGCATTTTTCTGCTGACTTTCTGATTCACTTTTTTCCCTCCCTGAATCATTTGATCCGTGGATCTCTCCGGCTTTTTTGTCATCCTCCTGGGTTTTTGCACTCTCTGATGTTTTCACCATTTCCTGTTCTTCCAGCTTCTCCCGGAATTTTTCCTCCAGAGTATCCAGGTATTGATTAATATTCCAGGAAATCTTGTGTTCACCTATCTTGAGTTCAATACCGATTTTAAGCTGATCTGACTGCTGAAAATCGAATTCATGGGTTTTGGAAAATCTCTTCTGTATTCTGTCGGATATTTCCTCTTTCACTTCATTGGTCAGTTTGAATGAAGTTCTGACGAGTATTTTATGTTTGTTCTCTCCCAGCGTTTTTTTTATTTCTTTTTCGCGATCTGATTCCAGATTGTCTAAACGCTTCAGAAACGTTTTGACAATCTGGTTCTCCAGATCGCTGTCAGCAAGATCGGACAGAACCCGGTGAGAAATCTGATATATCTGTTGTCCTGCTTCCCGTCGTAGATCGTTAAGGAATTCCTCTTTTTCCTGACTGAATTTCTGAATCCATTGGTTTCTTAAACCCTCAGCTTCCTGCCGTGCTTTTTCCAGCAGTTTTTTCTTTGTTTCCTCACCCTCTTTGCGTTTTTCCGCTAATATCTCTTCCTTTTGTTCCTCCAGTTCCTGTTGTTTTCGATGGTATTCCTGTAATTCCTGTTCCGCTTCGGCTTTTTTTTGATCTGCTTCTTCCAGCTTCTGGCTTATTTTTTCCTTCCTTCTGTCCATGATCCGGACAATCCGGTCAAATAAGAAATATTTCAGCAGTACCAGCAGAATCAGAAAATTGATAATCTGAGCGATCAACGTAAACCAGTCTACTTTCATGAATTAACCTCCGGCCTGCGTCACCACATGGTTCCAGAAGGGATTGGCAAAAATGAGAATGATGGATATGACAAAGCAGTAAATTGCAGTGGATTCAATCATCGCCAGTCCCACAAAAAGCGTTCTTGTAATAGTATTTGCTTCATCCGGTTGTTGCGCAATGGCACTCAAGGCACGCGCCAGGGCCATGGCTTCCCCGATAGCCGGGCCGATGGAACCAATGGCAATGGTAATTCCAGCTATTATGATAGATACCTGACCAATCAGTTGAATACTTTCCATATAAATCTCCTATTTATCTGAGTTATTCGTTTTCGCTTCCTGTTTCTCGTGGGACCTGGTTGCTGATGCAATATAGACCATGGCTAAAACAGCAAAAATATAGGCCTGGATCTGACCAATCAGCAGTCCCAGTATTTCCATTACAACCGGGACAAATAGTGGAACTATGCTCAGTAATATCGCCACAATCAGAGAGCCGCTCATAATATTTCCGAAAAGACGGATAGCCAGGGATAGAGTGCGCGAAAATTCTCCGATGATATTAAATGGTAACATAAAAGGACTGGGACTTATATAATGTTTTAAATAACCCCAAATCCCCCTTTTGGCAATTCCATAGACCGGAACAGCAAAGAATACACAAATAGCCAGTCCTCCGGCAGTATATATAGATCCTGTGGGTGGGTGGTAGCCGGGAACAAAAATCAGAAAATTCGACAGAGAAATGAATAAGAAAAGAGTACCAATAAAGGGAAGATATTCTTCTGCCCCGGAATGCACAACGTCTTTAATCTGTCCTTTGATAGTAGATACAACCGCCTCAAGAAAATTCTGCCAGCGCGACAAACTGGCATCTTCGCTTAGATTCCGGGTAACCATCCAGGAAATCCCGATCAATATAAGCATAATTACCCAGGTAAATACGATAGTCGCATTCAAGGTTATGGGTCCCCATTGCCAGTATACAATGGAATCAGGACTGATATCCATATTAGGTCTCTTCCTTTTTTGTGGGTATATGGGGTTTTGGGAAAATTCCCCAGCGTCGAACCGTTAAGAAACGGGCTGCCATCATACCCAGCAGTGTTATCGCTAGAAATTCCCACTCTCCGCTTTTTGAAATCAGATAAAAAACAACGCCGATTCCAGAAAGTCTACCTAAAAAACTCCCTGCAGCCAGAATTGTTGGATGGTCAGAGTTGGGTAAATTTTTAATGGTCAGCCATAGAATTCCGAAGTAAAATAGACCAAGTATGATACCACCAGTAAATGATAACGCCAGCAAAACATAATAATTCATGGGTTAGAGCTCCTGATTTTGTGGCCATTGCCTTAGAAGCATCTTTATGACAACGGGAGCAAGTAAACAGGTGGCCAGGCATACCAAAACCATCGCGGTAAAAATTGAGTTTGTGACTGCCCAGTTTCCCAGGTTTAATCCTCTTTCCGTAATAATCATGGTAATTTCTGCTCTTGGGACCATACTGATGCCAATCAGAAGAAAGCTGGTCCAGCCGCCCAGTATGTATGCCGGGGTTCCATGTCCAATAATTTTTCCTGCACCCGCAGCCAGAAAAAGGGCTGTTCCCAGGCCCACGGCTGGTAATAACGAGGTGGTTGTAATATTCAAACCAATACCGATAAAGAAAAACGGGCTGAAAAGCTCATTCAGAATACGGAAAGATGAATCCATTTGAACCCGTTTGGGATCGCGGCTGAAGGCAACTCCGGCAAAAAATGCCCCAATGGCTACCGAAAATCCCAGATATGCTGCTCCCGAAGCAATGAGCAAACCGAATCCCAGGCTTAACAAAACGACATTGGGTTGGGACAGGTATCTACCCATGAATTCAGTAATATGTCGCTCCAGATATAAGGAAAATATCAGGCAGAATCCAGTAAACAAGGTGAATTTGATAATCACAAATAGAAGTTCTTCGCCGATGTGACGGAAAAGTCCGGATTCACCACTTTCTTTTAAAACGGGAGCCACGGCAAATAGCAGTACCATCAAAATGATACCGGAAATATCATCAAGTTCGGCTGTATCAATTAATAATTCTCCGCGTTCGGACTGCAGAGCGCCTGCTTCTTGCCATACACCCACCGGCACGCCGACACTGGTGGCGGTGAGCGCTACAGCGACAAAAATACTGGGTATTAATTCAATGTTGAAGATTGATGAAGCGGTTATAAACCCAAAAGCGGCACTTAAGACCACACCGCCGATCCAGATAAAACTGGCTTTCTTTAACTGGCTTAATAATCCCCTTACGTTGCTTTCAAGTCCGATTCTGAACAGGAGGGTTATGATCCCGATTTTAGCCAGAAATCGAAAGACCCAGTGACTCTCTTCCCCGAAAATTGCCCATTGACTATCTGCCAGGTTCAGTAGAAATCCCAGAATAATGAAGCCGACCAGGGCCGGGACAACGGTCTTTTGTAGAACCGCCCTGATAATAATTACCAATATCAGAACGCTCCCAAAAAGCAAAATGATATTTATGAAAGGTAATTCCAAGTCAGTCACGGCTTTCTTTTTTTACCCAGTGCCAGGCATTCAGGCAACCCAGGACAACTCCGATGAACAGAAATGTTAATGTCCAGGAAATCGTTCCTTCCGTCACTGAATCTATCCAGATTCCGATGGCGAGAAAAAGCAGCGTTGGAATGGCAACTGACCATCCGATGAGTCCGAACATTCCCATCCCGAACCAGATACTTTTTTCTTCTTTGTCCCGGCGGGACTTCTGCTTTCTGCTCTCTTTTTTTTCTATTTTTTTGAGAAATTCATTTTTTAATTCTTTTTTACCAGATTTTTCTGAATCATTCATGGTATCTCACTCTGTTGTTGCAGAAATCGACGAATAAAGTCTGCTTCAAGGCGTGCCAGTGCAGATCGTGATTTTTTTTCAGTCTCATCCAGCTTGAGGAATTCCTCTGCAACCGATTTCCGCAGGGACCCCAGACTTTCGCCGCTAACTGCGTTAGTAACCGAAATTCTTACTTCATCTTTTTGTTTGACCAGAACACCCCAATCCACCGCAACAAATCGTTCTTCCCCGTTTTCTGTTTTTATATAGCTCAGTATTCCAGGTTCAAGCATTTCCACTATATCTATATGATTTGGGCGAATGCCAAAGGATCCGCTCACCCCTTCCGCAGTCATTTTATCCATATCATCTTCAAGTAGTATTTCTGATGGGATGAAAATTTTCAATTTCATGAATTTCCAACCTCATCAATGGTTCCAATCATGTAAAAATCGCCTTCAGAGTATTTTGAATACTCATCATTCAATATTTTTTCACAACCGTCCAGTGCATCTTCAAGCTGCACAAATTTTCCTTCCTGACCGGTGAATTGTTCGGTGACGAAGAAAGGCTGAGTGAGAAAACGTTCCAGTTGTCTGGCACGCTTTACCGTCTTCTGGTCATCCTGGGACAATTCTTCAAGACCCAGCATGGCTATAATATCCTTGAGGTCCTCATACTCGGCAAGTGTTTGCCGAATTTGCCGGGCGATGGAATAATGCCGGGTTCCCACCACCTGGGGAGTCAGCATCTTGGATCCTGATTGCAGCGGATCCACTGCCGGATACAGGCCCTGGCTGGCACGTTTCCTGGATAGAACGATGGAGGAGGACAAATGCGCAAAAGTATGAACAGCTGCAGGATCGGTAAAATCATCTGCCGGAACATAGACTGCCTGAATGGAGGTTATCGCTCCCGATGGAGTGGAAGTAATCCGTTCCTCCAGCTCGGCCAGTTCAGAAGCCAGCGTTGGCTGATAACCAACCCGGGATGGGAGCCTTCCCAGTAAACCGGAAACTTCAGCGCCAGCCTGGATAAACCGGAAAATATTGTCTATGAGCAGAAGTACATCCTGTCCGGCGTCGTCCCGAAAATATTCCGCCATGGTTAAAGCGGTATGTCCCACCCGGAAACGGGCACCCGGTTGTTCGTTCATCTGACCAAATACCAGCAGGGTGTTGTCAATAACACCGGTCTCCTGCAATTCCCGGTATAATTCCTCTGCCTCACGAATCCGTTCTCCGATTCCGCAGAAAATACTGACACCTTCATATTCGCCAACCATATTATGAATCATTTCGGTGATAAGAACAGTTTTTCCAACACCGGCTCCCCCAAATAGGCCGGCTTTTCCGCCCCTTTCAAGAGGAGATAGCACATCAATGGCTTTTATTCCGGTGGTAAAAATTTCCTGAGCCGGTGCCTGCTGCGACATTTTTAGCGGCTTGCGATGGATGGAACGATATTCGGTTTTGACGTCAGAATCAGGTTTTAATTCTCCCTTGCGGTCTATGGTTTCTCCGAAAATATTGAATACTCGTCCCAGTAAATGCTTTCCCACCGGTACTTTTAATGGATGTCCTTCGTCTATAATCACAGAACCGGTTGCCAGTCCATGAGTGGGTACCAGACTTATACCACGGACAGTCTGAGAATCAAGTATTGTAACTACTTCAATCAGAATGTCCTTTTTTTCTCCGGTCCTGAGTAAATTGTGCATGGATGGTAATTTATCTTGGAAACGGGCATCGATAATGCCTCCGCGAATGGAGAGCACTGATCCTTTATTTTTGTTCAGGTTATTCTTTTCGTAATTCTGCATCGATTTTTTACCCTGTATAATTCATGAACCCCATAATAGCAGGGCACAAAGATAGATATGTTATTAATTTCAATCTGGCCTCGGGCTGAACCAGGGACGGTTTAGTCCCGACAGGGGGATGTATCAAAAGTCAAAATATGTCTATAAATATAAATATCGCTTATCAGAATGCCCTTGTTAACTCACCCCCAACCCCCTTCTTGTTCAGGAGAGGGGGGCGAAGGGGAGAGTTTCTTCGAATTCCGAATATTCGTAATATTGTATATTATTTCGTAATATTTGACTTTTCATACAGCCCCGGGGAGTCGGAAATTCTGGCTGCTGGATACTGGCCTCTAGCTGCATGATTTTAAATTTTATATTAATAATTTGAATTTATTTAGTATGTGGTGCTTAGAGCCGCATTTCTGAGAGATTATCTCTTAGTTTTACATGGATTAAGGGATAATCAGTTTCATTTACTATTAACATACGTTCTTCACACACCATGATGTCTTATCATTTTCAGCAGTATAGCTAACTGGTGTGATAGGTAACCCGACCTTCAGAAAAAATCAGAAAATTCAACGGTTCGCTCCTCTTCCCGCAAAAGCGGGATGAAACTCACCCGCACTCAATATTAACAGGTATTCAATGTGTCTTTCGAAAAATTGAGTGCGGGTTCAAACAGTCAGAATTTTGACGTTCCGCTCACCGGAATTTTGACTGATTTTTTCTGACAGTCTTGACCTTTCGGCTAACAGTGCGCCTACTGGCGTATTCTTTTCTGTCAAGAGAAAAGAACGGTGAATAAGAATAGTGGAAAGTTCGAAAAAGATCTC
>JAFGSO010000156.1 GCA_016934605.1 Calditrichota bacterium
AGATCGACTGACCGGAATGAAGTACATATTTGGTGAACCTTCCAGGTATTTTGGTGAGATCATTTTGCCGTATATGACGACAGATCCACATGGAAATAACATTATTCCTTTTGAATATTATTACAAGTGGTATCTGCTATACATCCTGGGACCGGATTATGTCCATGATGCCGGAGATCCCTATGGAGAACCGAATGATAACTGTCTGGGAGGATGGATTAAATTTGAGTATTCGGAAAGAACTCTTCTTGAATTTTATTACCCGGGTGGGACGAACGATTCCAGATATATGCAGTCTGTGATAGATCCGGGTTATGCACTGGGAACGGTCTATAACCCTTCTGCTGGCGGGGGACCGGTCAGCGATATTACGGCATATTATAAGGAAATTAAATACCTGGAACGAATAATCAGTAATAGTCATCAATTAGATCTTCACTATACTGACCGTGAAGACGATGAAGGACAGTTTGGGTATTTTTTTGCTGGAGATCCTTTAAAAATCAATGCTGATCCCGATTTATATCGTACCCCGAAGCCGCGTAAGCTGTCCCGGATGACGTTCGGATTAAAGAATACGGGTTCGGGTTCTAGATTACAACACTATGCATTTATCCACGATTATTCCCTGTGGGGATCCGGGATGAATAACAGCGGACCGGTAAAACAGGGGCGGCTGACGCTGAGAAAAATTTATAATATCACCGATCAGACCGCTGCCGGCAATAATCCCTGCAGTCAGTATCAGGAAAGTTTTACCATCGGCAGCGAAAATTACCGTACATCCTCACCTCCTATGTTTTTTGAATATCTGGGTAGGGAAGGAACCGGATGGAATACCTGGGATGTTGATGACCAGGGAAATAAACACTACTACCTCAATCCCGACATGTTCGGTTCGGGACATTTCTGGGAACCTTTGATGAAACTAAGCTGGACTGATTATAAAAACGACCGCAATGGTTTTCTCTGGTTTAATACCAACCCGGCTCCTGTTCCACATCAATGGGCCTGGTCTTTGAGGAGCATCACAAAATCTTCGGGAGCCAGAACCCTGTTTCGCTATGAGTCCGATGTTGTCGATTACGATTATTATTTTCAAACCTATGAAGCCAGCTATCAGATGACATCGTCCAAGCCCGGGGGAGATGGGCTGAGAGTGAAGGAAATTGTTTTTGAGAATGGAGATTTGAAAAACGTGGAGGAGATTTCCTATGGAAAGGGGTATGTCCATATTACGGGGAACGGAGGTCAGACGGGTAGCAGCAATTCCCGGGGATCCTGGTATGTCAGCTATGACAGATTGAAAAAGGAAAGAAAAGCAATTTTACCCAATCCATCCAATCCTTCTCTCTTCGCAAGGATATCCATAGGTTATACCATTGAGAACTATGTCCAGCCCATTGCGGGAAGCGGTGGGTCCCCCGATTTTCCCAGACTGGCAGTTAAATACAAATCATTTTATCTGGGAGTGGAATTAAAACAGGAAATGGTCTATGTCTGTGATAAAAGGGAAAATTTTTATGATATTAAATATAAGGAAACGGTATGTGACGGCTTAGGACATCAAAAAAAAGTAAAAACATATATTTTTCAGCCTGAACAAATTCTCGATATTAATTATTCTTCCTATCATGGTGCAAATTTGACTGCGGAGTTGGGGCCTTCAAGATTTCCTGATCCTTTTTTGTTACAGAAAGTACAGATCTATCATCAGAAACTGGTCCGGGAAGATTATTATGATGAAAATCCCGGCTACCTGGCCGATCCGTCTAATCCACCGGAAGTGATTCTTACCCGATCAATCCTATATGATAATTTCAGTTCATTGAACAACAGACCACGAATTATTCAGGAGAAGCATTACGACTCCAGAAACAACGGAAAAATAATTCGTCAGACCAATATGGTTTTTGGCTGCGAAGATACCGATTACGGATCGGGAATAAATAACAATTTTTATAAAATAAATGATTTGTCCACAATTACTTCTGAGATCATTTATGATACCCTGATTACGGATCAAACCAGTCTGGCATCGCGTCAGGAACATCTGGTGAGAAAATCCAGATACCGTTTCCGGAACTGGGCACAGATTGCCCAACCGCAAATCTATCTGGAGTCATCGGGAATTCTGCTCGATAAACAATCCGATGAATTTATAGAAAATCAAATTCTTTCTCGCGATGGATTCGGCCGGATTTTACAGGAGAAAGATCCGGAAGGAAATCTGATAATTTACCATTATGGAGATAATGACCAGCCATTCAATAACAGCGCCACCGGGCTGAATGGTTACTACCTGACCGCTCTGCAAAAGGTGAACGGTCTGCCTGATGATCTGACCCGGCTTGTAGCCCGATCGGGTGATGATCTGGTGAAGGAATACAAATATGATATTAATAGCGGGAAGATTTGCCAAGAAAAGGATGAAAACGGAATTTCAAACTATACCGAATATTATGCCGGAGGTCGTCTAAAGGCAGTTCGTCGTTTTGATAATAGATTAGTCAAATCTTTTGAATACGGATATCGTTATTTTTCCCCCAATATGGCAGATTATTCAGTGGAAAAAATTTTTAATGAAGATGGGATTGTTGAAGAAACAATAATCAATTTTATGGATGGTTGCGGAAATCTGATTCAGAAACAGCTGGTGCCACATAATTTTAGTGAAGCACGGATCATTACCGCTCTGGATTATACCTGCTTTGGTGAAATTGAGAGGGTATATAAACCGTATTACAAAATAATCACTACACCCGAATTCGGCTTGAGTTTTGATGTGAGTTACCGGAATCAGGATTGTTATTCTGAATCTGAATACTGGAATACTGCAGGCAGAGAAATTAAAAGGGAGAAATTTTTCAATGACGACGGAACCACATCAGAAAAAAAATATATCTACGGATTTGCCGGCAATGGCCAGTATTACCGGAAAATAACCGATGAAGCGGGAAATGCAACCGTGGAATATATGGATCTTGATCAAAATCCGGTCAGAAAATTCCATCGCTACCTGGAAAGTCCGCTGAAAGATCTGAATGATGCCAGGGGTTTGACTACCCTTCAGGAATTTGATGGGGCGGGACAACTTGTCAGAACCGAATATGGTCTGGCATCAGCTGAAAAATTTAGTGAATATATCAATAATCCGGTATGGAAAAGTAATGCGGGTGACTGGTATCCCGAATATCTTTTTTTGGGAACCGATTATCTGAAATTGGATCCTTCCAAAACCAGGTTTCAGGGACACTGGAATGTTCGGATTCCCGATGATCACTGCGCCCTGGAAGACGGAATACTTGAAATCACCAATCCCTCGGGAACAAATGCCTCGCGGAATTTCTGGATATCCACATTCGATTCCCTTGGTCAGTTTTTCCTGAAAGTGAAAATTCCCGACTATCATTATTTTCCGAATATTGAGTGGAGTCTGGGAGAGATGATACCCAATCTTTTTCATCATAAACTGGCAATAGGTTTCTCTAACAGTCTGGATGAACCTCTGCATATTTCAACGGGAGCAGGCGGAAGGTATATTTACATCCGGAATTTTAATGAATCGGCATTATCGATTGGTGATAAGATTTTTCTGCGGAATACCAATAGTCGTGAATATACTCCTGCAGATCTGAATATATATCAGCTGCCACTGTCGACAGAAAATAAATGGATAAATCTGGCTGTTCAATTCAGTCCGGATGAATTGAAAGTTTGTGTCGATCAACAGGAGATCGTATTTCCCCGGGAATATCTGCTGCCCGAATATAACACCCGTTTTGCGCTGGAGTATTTCAATCCACAGGCTACCCGAATGAACATGTTCCGCATTGAGATTTCGGATCTTGACGTGAATAAGTATGTTCTGCTTGATGAGGTCAGGATAATTGACGGGATTAAGAATACAAAAATCTATGAATATGATCTGGCTGGAAGATTGATCAGTTATCTAAATCCTTCTTCCGGTAAAAAAAGAATAAAATATGATTATAACGGTAATTCCCGTTTTTCGCAGGATCAGCAGCAAAGCAATAAAGGGCAAATCAGTTATTATACTTACGATTTTGATAACCGTCCTGAAATTGCTGGAGTAGCAACGGAAGATTTTATGGCCCTCGTCGGACATAGAAAAGATTATCCTTTCGAGGTGGAGCAGAATAACATGAGGACTGTCTGCTGTTACGATGCCTTTCCCGATCTGCGTGAGTACCCCTGGAATCAGTTTAATGTAACTGCAGCTGCTGCAGATTTTACTTTTCTGAAAGGAAGGTTATCGGCGCGATGTCATGAAAACTACCAGCT
>JAFGSO010000157.1 GCA_016934605.1 Calditrichota bacterium
AGTCAAGGTTTCTGTAAAGATATTGGTGTGAAGCTTTTTCCAGGCTTCCGATTTGTCATAATATAAACAGAAAAGAATATACGGTAAAAATTTCATTTTAAGTCCAGATGGCAGCCGATGGTCAATCCCTTCGGAGCTCGAGCTCACCGCTGATTACAGAACCGTTTTCCAGTGTAATCTGCTGTTCACCCTGGTTTATAAGATGGACCCTGTCTTTCAAAATGATATTTTTTCCAAACTTTACATCCCCGTCAATTTTCAGTAGAAAGCAGTTCTTTAAAGACGGTACATCCGATGGAAACCGGGCTTCAAATTCATCGATAAGCTTATAGTATTTCTTATCGAGATCAATCTCCAGAGATCCGGCTTCCCGTTCCTCAATTGGGATAATTTTAAAATCTGGTGTTAACTGGTACATGTCAGAGCGTACAGCCAGGAGGTCGTTTGTATTCTTCACCGGTGCAAAACGCGTTCGGGGGACCCGGATAGCAGAGGAACCTTTGAATACCGATATGGCCGATCCCACTGCTGTTTCAATCTGATAGACTGGGGTAGAGTCAGGATCGCGGGGATCAACCGTTTTTTCATTCAGGATCATGGGTAATTCCATGATATATTTTTTCTTTTTCAGCATTTTCGCCAGGGAAGGTAGATGAATCCAGAGATTATTGGTATTAAAATATCTGTACCGGGACACATCCTGAAATGCATCCACTTCATCCGGGGGGCATTGGGCAATTTCCCGCAGAATAAACTGGCCGTTTTTCAGCTGTGCGAGATGACCGCCTTTTTTATCGGCCTCGGTTCTGTCTGCAACTTCCATCATAAAGGGCAATTGCTGACCTATGAAGTATCCCAGAATACCCGGATCCAGTACGGCGCCCAGATTATCGGCATTGGATACAAAGGCATATTCAAAATCGTTTTCCAGTAGTTGATCCAGGACGCCGCTGGTGGATATTGAAATGTACAGATCACCATGTCCCGGCGGACACCATTCGAGCTGCGGATCTTTCGGCCAGACCACCGGTCTCAAATCCTCTTTATCTACCTTTGGTTCCTTATGCTGTATGAAATCAAGTGGAATTTTTCGCCATAGAGCAGGGTATTTTTTCAGGTAATGCAGAGAATCCTTATGTGTGGAATAACTGTTCATCAGCAGAAGCTGATAACCTCCGATGATGGATTGCTGAGCAATAATGTCCAGAAAAGTATAGTCCTTTTTCACCTTAAGAAGTGATTTAGCCCGTTCCAGACCCATACTGGTACCTAAACCGCCATTCAATTTCAGAAAGATTGTTCTCGACAAATTATCCTTCCCGATTTTACGGTTTTCCTCAGAAAGTTTTTCTGAATCGGGCAGCGATTCAACCGGGGAGATAGCGCTCTCGCCGATAAAACCGGTTTCTCCGCTAACCAGTTTTTGATAGTAGAATTGAAAATTTTTTATGAAAATATCAGAAATTTCTTCCTGCTCCATTCGCTGCTTAAACAGCTGAAAAGTCTGGTTACTGGTCATCTAACAATCTCCGTCGTATTAGATAGGTAAAATATAAACTTAATAACTTCAATACCGGAACTCTGGCGTCAATAATCCGAAATATTAAGAATTATAGAGTGATCCGGTTGCATTAATTTAGAGAAAAAACTCTGAGAAACTCTTAAATATAAAATAGGGATTTCGGAGATTAAAATCAACTGTTGGCTGAGATGCCGCTGAAAGAATAGTGACACTGGCAGTTTAATCTGATGTTGATCTGAATAATTTTACGGTCTCCTCAGGTGGTTGATCGAGCATGTTTTCCAGATGAAATTTTTCAAAAAAAGTAACATCATTTCGGTAATAAGCCGCAAAAACGGGTCGGGTACAGATCCTGAACTGGCATTGGAATCCCGATTTATCAGCAGGAGGAACCGGAGGGGAAAAAAGTGTAAAGTTGAAACTATTATGTTCAATTTTATGGTAAAACTGCATAATTCTGTGGAGGCAGGATGCCAAATCGTTCAATAAATCGCAAGTAAAATCCGTGAAGCCGGTATCTGTTTTGAAAATGCCGTTGATCTCATTGAAACCCAGGGGTGCAAAAGGTGAATATAAAAAACAATTAACTGTTTCGAATAAATACCGATCACCATCCTTCTCTGTCTCCATCAGCGATTTCCAGTAAGTCTGTGCGTTATTTTCAAAATAGCTTTTTGAGGCAGAAAGGAGATTTCCATGAAAATTTGTAGGAAACGGATCGAGGAAAGGCTGCAAATGTGGATGAAGAATACTGCTCCCTGACGGGAGGAAATAATTCCAGTTGACCGAAGGGTAAAGAATACGGTTATCTGCGGCGGTGCACTTCCGGAAATAATCCCGGCAGGCAGTAAAGGCGTCACGAATTAAATCTATCGTAAATTTTTCAGGGGGAATGAAATGTTCTCCCGAGAAGATACAAACCGCACTATATGCGCCGAATCCGGAGAGATTCGGAAACAAAATCGCTTCTCCTGCCTTCAGCCGGCCTGCCGGCTCGATATCCTCGGGTAACTTGGGTGTACTTTTTTCCACCCGATCCCTGCAGAAGAAACAGGAAGACTGTGAGGCCGCATATTCTAAAAGCGGTTTTCCCTCGGGGACTTTATCCAACCCTTTCGGTCTGGTAATTCTGCTGCTGTAATTCAGCAATGGATCCCAGCGGATTTCAATATTTTCCTCTGTGGTATCAAAATTCTTTAGCGGATTCCTGATCCGTGCTGATACCAATTCTTTCCGAAAAACAATTTTTTTCATGACTCGCTAATACTGATTTATCAGAATTCTTGTAGATTTCCGTTAAGCCGGAACGATTGTTCCGATGGAATAGAAATTATCCTCAAATTTTTCAGCTAGTTTTAATACTTCTCCGCTATATTTGTCATCCAGAATAAAAACCAGTCCGATGCCCATGTTAAATGTCTGCCGCATGTCTTCCACCGGTACATCTCCCTGTTCCCGGATGAAAGTAAATATAGGGGGTACAGGCCAGGCTGACCAGTTGAATGCGGGTTTCAAGCCTTGGGGAACGACCCGAATGGTATTTTTATAGAGGCCACCGCCGGTGATATGAGCCATTCCTTTGACGGGGAACGCGGAGGTGATTTCAGTGATGACCGGTAAATAATTCCGGTGTATCCTGAGCAGCTCATCTCCCAGGGTATTACCGATTTCAGCCACATAATCTCCGGGTTTCCATGAAGAAAAAAGTACCTTTCGGGCCAGTGAAAATCCGTTGGTATGCAGCCCTGTTGAGGCCACACCAATCAGGATATCTCCCTGTTGAATTGTCTGACCGTCGATGATATTATCCTTTTCTACAATACCGACTATGGTACCCACCAGATCATAATCTCCCGGTGCATAAACATCCGGCATTTCAGCAGTTTCTCCGCCGATAAGCGGAAGACCGGCTTGCTGACAGGCAGTGGTGAGACCGTCCACTATCTGTTCAAAAACGCCGATTTCCAATATTCCGCATCCATAATAATCCAGAAAAAAAAGCGGCTGCGCGCCGCACACCGCAATATCGTTAATGCAATGATTTACCAGATCCTGACCGACTGTATCGTGCCGGTTCATCATCATGGCAACTTTCAGTTTGGTTCCAACCCCGTCTGTACTGGAGATTAATACCGGTTTCTTATATTTCCCGCTGGGAAGTTCATAGAATCCGCCAAATGCTCCGATATCTTTTAATACATGGGAATTGTGGGTTCGGGCAATATTTTTCCTGACGTTGGCGAGAGATTTTTCCGCTTTTTCAATATCGACGCCTGCCTCACGGTAGGTATGCGATTTCTTCATGGTCTGTTAACTCCGTTTAACTGGTAATGACCTGTAAAGTGTCGGAATCCTCAGCAGGCCAGTCTTTCAGCTGTGTAAGATAAATTTCTCTGATGTTCCTGAAAAAAGCAATAACTGCAGATTGCCGGTAATCGGGATAAGCCCAATCGGAGGGATGATAATTTCCCTGACGAAAACGCATGTGAAGGTCACCAAAGATTCCTCTTTCGAGATAAAGCCGATGATCGTAATCCTTGGTTGTAGCCAGAACCATCTTGGCTGCATTGACATATCCCGGATCGATGTTGACCGTCCGGTTGCCACTGTCCGAAAATTCTTCTTCCAGTTTGTTGGTTGCCAGTTTG
>JAFGSO010000158.1 GCA_016934605.1 Calditrichota bacterium
ATTCCAGGCCCTTTCTGAACCGTAAGCCGAATAGTGATTTTGCAGAGATCCGATTCGGATATATCGTTTGCTGTTTGCTGGAACCTGATTATATGCCTGTGAAAAAAATATGATTAGGTGTATACAGCTAATAAATAAAAGGGTCCGTAAAATGCAATGTTTCGTTATCATTTTTCACATTCCTTGATTTAACAAAATGATTTTTTAAAAATTGTTGAGTCATATACTACTATCGCATCAGTACCATCTTCCTGGTCTCAACATAGTCGCCTGCCTGCAACCTGTACATGTACACTCCACTGGCCATCCCGGCCGGCCGGGACCAATCGTATTCATAGGAAACGGAAAGCAGTTGACCAGAAAGCAGGGTGGCAACTTCCTCTCCGAGTATGTTGAAGACCTTCAGAGTCACCTCACTGGTCTTTGGCAGATCAAATTTTATGATGGTCGTCGGGTTGAAGGGATTTGGGAAATTCTGATGTAAGAAATATTCTAAGGATATTACATCATTATTTTTTTCTAGAGTTGTTAGATCAGGAGAAATCTTGATCAACCAAACATCATCCATACCAGCACCATATGATCCTGTATAACCAGTTAAGATATATCCTCTGTCTAAAGTTTGCTGAATAGATAAACCATAATCATTATAGCTTCCTCCAAGTAGTTTCGTCCACAACATATCACCTGATGAATCAGTTTTGATCAGCCAAATATCACTTCCGCCTTGTCCATATGAGTCTGTAAATCCAGCTATTATAAAGCCTCCTTCCAGTGTCTGCTGGACGGATAGCCCAAAATCTGTAAAGACTCCTCCAAAAGTTTTCGTCCAGAGTGTATCACCAAAAGGATTAGTTTTAATCAGATAAACATCTTCATAAGCAGTTCCAAATATATCTACATCTCCGGCAATGATATACCCTCCGTCTGATGTCTCTTGGACTGACCAACCCTCTCCGGTAAAGGTTTTTGTCCAAAGTGAATCTCCGTATGAATCAGTTTTAATCAGCCAGATTTCACCATTTGTCGTTCCAGTTAGAATATATCCCCCATCTGAAGTCTGCTGTACTGACCGCCCTTCATCTTGACCATCTTTTCCAAATGTTTTTGTCCATAAAGTATCTCCATGTGAATCAGTTTTAATCAGCCAGATTTCACCATTTGTCGTTCCAGTTAGAATATATCCTCCATCTGAAGTCTGCTGAACTGACCGCGCTTCATCTTGGCCATCTTTTCCAAATGTTTTTGTCCATAAAGTATCTCCAAATGCATCAGTCTTTATCAGCCAGATATTTGACTGTTTATTGCCAGCAATTATATACCCTCCGTCAACAGTCTGCTGAACCGAGCTGCCCCATTCAGAATTTATTCCCCCATAAGTTTTTGTCCATATAGTGTCACCAAAAAAATCAGTTTTGATCAACCAAACATCACTATTATGATTATTTACACTATATAATCCGACTATTATATACCCCCCATCTGAAGTCTGCTGTACTGAATTACCCCTATCCCAATAATTATTTCCAAATGTTTTAGTCCACAACGTGTCAGGTGCTTGGGCAGGTAAGAACTGAAAGGAAAATTCAAAACAAATCAAGGTACAAAACGTAACACATTTCATGACAATCCCCTGCTTTAGATTTTCTTAGCTATTTTATCGTAAGTTTAGTGCATATGACCACAAGAGATTATCTCATCAAAACCATCTTCCTCATTTGAACATATTTACCTGCCTGCAGCCTGTACAGGTACACGCCACTTGCGAGATTAGCTGCATCCCAGTTGTATGAGTATGAGCCAGCGGCGAGCCTATCAGAGACAAGTGTAGCTACTTCCTCTCCGACAATATTGAATATCTTCAGGCTAACTTTACTTGTCTTCGGCAGATCAAATTCAATAGTCGTATTCGGGTTGAAGGGATTGGGATAGTTCTGCTTCAGCACAAAATATCTGACTGGCAATGTTTTGTATTCCAATGCTGAGGGAGAATATGTTACTTGAATACGACTTGAATCTTTGTAAACTTTTACCCCATGGAGAGTCACCGGTCCGCTGTCGCAGGTGAATGACTCTTGTTGAACGATAAGATGATTTTTCAGATTTTGCCAGTGAACCGTATATCCCTCTGGAACGATAAAATTTTGTAATCTCCTCAATGTAACATCGGTCGTCGCAGAATCGGGAGCCGTAAGTGTCCCGGAGGTAGTAACAAGATCCTTCACGAATAGGGTTATTTCCCACCTCTCCGGCACATCAACAATATCATCCTTCCAGTCTAGATGACCATTAATGGAACCAATCGCATCGCCATTATACATACCACCGTTACCCGGATTATAATCGATAGAGCAATTGGAAAAAGCGGGATATGAAAGATCCGTTCTGTATCGTGTTAAGAAACTGAAGTTGGGAAAACTGGGAGACCAGGGTGAACTTAAATATGTCTGTCCATGGTCAGACCAGCTCCAGAAATGATATCCGCCGTGTTTTGAAACACGAATTGAATCATAAAAAGCCGGTTTTTCTTCCCAACCTGCCTGACCATCATGTTTTCCGCAAAAAGTAAAAAGAAGCGGCAATGAGTTCAATTTGTTGGTGCTAAGTAAAAATTTAGCGTCAAGACGCTCACCCATTCTATAACCTTCATTGGTCATGAGATTCGTTTGATAGGTCCCCCAGAGACGAAACATATAATCATTCCCAAATTTCGCCAGATCAAAAACAGGTGCGAAAATAAAAATCGCTGCTATTTTATCCCTGATCATTATCGAGTTGAATATGGAGCCGATTGCCCCCATGGACCAACCCGTCATATATGTTCTGGTACTATCGACCGGAAGATTCTGGATCGCCCAATCGATAATGAATTCCACTTTCTTCGCAGTATAGTTATAAAGCATTCCCGATGTCGGTACCGGATTTGTTGCAGCAAATAAATCATAATTTTCGTGAAACCCATAAGAATAGGTAGTAAATATCATTCCCGGAATCCACTCATCAATACTTAAAACCCATTCATTGGGATCTCCGGTCGTCTTGAAAAAAGTAGATGTTGGTAAAAAATGGTAACCTCCTGCATGCAGATAAATCGTCAGGGGATGAGGGGCAATATTTCCTGATTTAACAATGGCAAAGTTATAGGGAAATGTTCCGGCATTTGTCATTTGAGGATAAATCGAAGATGTCACTTTGGTGGCATACAAAACATATATTTCAAAAAGTTTTCCGCTCACGGTTCTATTCTGTTGCCATACCGGTTTCGGCATCATAACGGTTTCACTGACTGGAGATATAAGCGAATTCGAACCTGCTATAATTGTCGTGTCTTCAAGATTGTTGAAACGGGCGGTGATGGCATAATAGAAGGATCCGGTTTCTGTGGCAGTGGCAACAAACAATCCTTTACCGGCTGCAATAGGTGTTGAAGCGGAATCAATCTTCAGGGATATTGGCACACCAATTATTTCTGAGAGACGTTCATTAATACGTGAATTATCACGAACATTCCCCAGGTTTTGTGCAGAAGAGAGTTGATAACCATATTCAATGGGATCCGGTGACTTGTATACGGTATAAACCACATCCGTCTGTTGCAGCTCATCCCAGGTTATAAAGACCTGGCCATTTTTAAATATAGCATTCATGTTACTTATCTGTGGCCGTACAACCTCTGTAATCGCACCGAGGGTGTCATTAGAATTATCCATATCCCCGGGAAGTGTTGTAAATACATTAATATTATAAGATCCCACCAAAGGTGTCCATTCATCGAAGGATAATTGTAAATCCTCACTCGCCGGTAATGAAGTGACTGCTTGTGTGGAAGTGTAACTGCCAGGCGTAATGTGCATTGTGACAGAAAAGGATTGTGATGTGGTTCCATGATTTCTTACTGTCGCTTTTGGAATCTGAGATATCTCCAATGTCGGATTAGCTATATCAATGGATTGGACTCCCACATCTGTAGTTAATTGTGAACCGATTCTGCAATTATCGATGTAAAGATTATTTCCCCATCCGGAAACTGCTTTGAATCGGATTCTGTTGGTTCCGGGCGGCAGGGCATAACGTTTCGTGGCCCATTGTGAGGGAGTGGGCACAAAGACAGAATGTGTAGGAGGTGCTGTCCTTAACGGTCCATATGCACCCCCATTCAATGTAACAAGAGTGGAGTAAGTCACTCCTGCATCATCGGATATCTCGATAATCAGAAGATCGATTTCTGTGTCATATGTCGTATAAGCATGATCAAAACTTAATGAATCACCTGCTACAGTTGGACCGAGAGATGTCAGTACAAGTGATTGTATGGTGCCTTGTGGTGCAATATTGAAAAAGAATTGTGCGCAACCTGTTCCTATTCCGTATCCGCTGGCTAAGGGGTAATGCTGCCAGTACAATGTACCGGTATATTCAAGAATCCATCCCTGAGGTGGAAAAATATCAGTCTCAAAATTTTCTGATATGAATGACAGAATTTTACCGGGATATCCGTAGTTCATTTGAGGGGTTTGTCCAAAAGTAAATTGGGAAAAGTGGAAAAATAAAATGATGATAAGCAGTAAAGTTTTTTCTGAAAGGTAATACTTTTTCGCATTGAACATAGTGATCTCCTTTCTGAAATTTGATTTTCAGACTATTTCTAAATTTTTGACTATAAGGCATTCGCCTCACCATAATATTCAGTTTATTCATAAAATTTCTATTGTCCTATCGCATAAGGATCATCTTCCTCGTCTCCACATAATCGCCTGCCTGCAACCTGTACAAATACACTCCACTGGCAAGATTCGACGCATCCCATTCAACCGAATGCGAACCGGAAAGCAGAGAACCAGAAAGCAGGGTAGTGACTTCTTCTCCCAGAACATTGAATATTTTCAAAGTAACCTCACTGGTCTTCGGCAGATCAAACTGGATAGTTGTAGTCGGGTTGAAGGGATTGGGATAATTCTGGTATAGTTGATATCGCTTCACAATTTGAGATTCATCTGTATTCCGTTTAATCCCGACAGTGATATTCTGCTGCCCGTGACCACCATACGCACCCATATCACAGGTGATTGTTCCCATGGCTGGCCACAGGGCAAAACCTGAATTTTGAGGGTCTTCTGGATCAAAAGAAGATGGATCCGGATTACCGGCATCGATGCAGGGAGAGCTTGGCGATAAACAACAGTGCATGGTATCATTGGGTGCCATCAGACTGTCATGGAATAAAGGATCTGAGTTCATATTATGAAATCCTGTATATCCACCCCGGATATCCGAATATTGAACGGTGATTTGACCGCCATTAAAATTATATATTTCATTCGCCTGACCCGCAGCACTATCTCCCCATAGAATCGTGTTAATGATTTTTGGGTGCGCCTGGGCACCATAGCTGCAAAGACCACCGCCATGAATGAGTGCATTATTTTTAGTAATGGTATTATTTATGATTAACGGTCTAGTGGGTTGGGGCTGATGACCACTAAAATAGCATACAGCTATACCCGCGGCATAACCCGCCTGGTTGTTGGTTATAATATTGTTTAAAATATCCGGATTACAATTTTCAATATAGACTCCACCACCTTCACCGTAAATATGTTGTGGACCACCATGGGACTCATTATGAGTAATTAGATTTCCACTGGCGATTACCTTCCCTTGACAGTAAGCAATGGCCAAACCCCCACCTCCTACAAATTGACTGGAATTACAAATATTTTGCTGTACAATATTATCTGTAAAAATTATACTATCTGAATTGTCTGGAAGGTATAACAAGACTCCTCCGCCAGCTCCCCAATTATGAATAATTGAATTATCACTGATAGTATTATTCCGAATCGTGATTGATTTTCCATAAGTATCTATTCCTGCACCACCTGCCCAATTGTTGGGTTCATTAATACTATTATACCTAATTATGTTATTTTCAATAATACAGGTTGAAGCGTTAATTTCAATACCCGCACCCATGCAGTCGATTCCCCGAGAACTAAGGGAATTATGTATTATTTTATTATGAGTGATAGAACAACTGGAGGAGTCCACAAAAATCCCTCCACCACCATTATATGGGGTTCCCTGGAAACTTGCGATAGTACCGGTACCGTGAGTAATAGTGAATCCGGTTAACGTAGTAGTGCTATCCTCCTCGGAGACAATATATACCACCGACCCACTATCTGGATTCGTCGGCTGACTCCCATCAATAATGGTATTGCTGATATGGCTGGTATCTCCATCCACCAGGAAATGGCTGGCCACGGTAATGGCTTTTCCTTTGAAATTGATGTTTTCGTAATAGGTGCCTTCATCCACCAGTACGACATCGCCATTGCTGGCGGAATCAATCCCGGCCTGGATGGTGGGGACGTCTGTTGGGACATTAATTACTCTTGGTGAAGAGGCAAAGCCTATTCTGGCAGTAGAGCTGTTTGGATGTCCCTGGTACCACATTTCATATGCGGAACCTTTGAAAATAAGGCATGGAGACCAAACCCAGAATTGCTCCCAACTACCTGATGGACCAACATCCAAAACAGGATTAAAAGCATATTTATTCCAGTTAATACCATCTGTTGAAGTTGCGTAACCAATTCTTATTGTATTGTTATCATTACCGGAATACAACATTTCATAAAAACTGCCATTATGAATAACGCTGCAAACACATGTCCACAAGTCATCCCAACTCCCAGAGGGGCCTAAATTTAAAACAGGATTACCTGATTTTAACCAAGTGCTCCCATCCGTTGATGTCGCATATCCGATACGGGCTTGTGTACCGTCATTGCCGGTGTACCACATATTGAATGTTGTTCCATCAAATATGACAGACGGAAATGATGCCCATGTATCATCCCATTCACCAGAGGTTCCGATGTTCAACACCGGATTATTAGGATCCCGTGTCCAAGAAATTCCATCCGCTGATGTAGCGTGGCCGGTTCGAAAATAAGTACCATCGAAGCCACCATACCACATATGAAAAATTGTATCAACTTTCACTACTGAACAACCCCCAACACCCTGATCCCAGTTTCCTGTACCTCCACCAGGAAACACAGGATTGCCGGCATGTTTACTCCAAGTTACTCCATCTGGTGAATTTGCATATCCTATCTGAGCGGTTAGATCATTAGGTGTGAACGATCCACTATACCACATATGGTAAATTCCACCCTCGTAGATGATAAAAGGTTGTCCCACGCCATTTTGATCCCAGGATCCTGAAGATCCAGGATTTAACACAGGATTCCCCGTATATTTGGTCCACATGGTTTGAGATCCTGCGAAAGATAAAAGACCAAAGATCAAAGATAAAAGAATAACCAGTAATTTGTTAGACATTTTAAATCCCCCTTCTTAATTTGGTTGACGCTTATATTTATTAAAATAAAGAGATCAAATGCTATCACTCTGGGGTCAAAAGTTTGCAATTATGTTGCAAAAAGCGCCAGAAACATGGCGCCGGGATAAAGGACAAAGGAGAAAGGACAAAGAAAAGACAACAAGATAACGAGACACAAGAGTGCAATAATCGAAAAACCCCGACATATTTTCTCAAAAATCATATATTAGAATTGTTTCTTGAGCGTTGTTCCTTAAGCTCCGCCGGGCGGGCAGCCTGCCCGCCCACTGGCGGGGATTCGTATACTGACGGACTTGAAGGTTTATCTCATATTCTATTCATTTCGGGCATAGTACGAAGGTGATGTGCCAAACTGTTCCTGGAGGTAGCGGGAATAATACAGAAGTATAAGAAGGGTACGGGTGTAAGGAGAAAGGTGGTGAGTTCCTTAACTGGAATTTTATGATATCAAATTCAGTAAATCTTAATTGAATGTTGGCAGGATTTTTTGATGGAGATTTTAATGTTAACCATTATACTGGTCATTTGTTATTGATTATAACCAGCAGAATGGTTATATTTAGCTTAACAAAATATATGGGAATGATAATGGATAAAAATGCTCTGTTTGAAACCCTGGTCCGCTGGAATTACTGGGGAGATAAATTATTGCCAGTGCTGGAGCAACGCAATCTGTTAACCACCATTCTCCGGAATAGTACCGGTCATTTACCGGTGGTTATCAGCGGTGCACGGCGAAGCGGTAAATCGAGTTTATTGTTATTGCTGATGAAAAATTTACTGGATTCCGGGGTGGACCGGTCACAGTTTCTCTACCTCAATTTTGAAGAGCCGCAATTTACCACCCATCTCTCACCGCTCTTCCTGGATCAACTTGTCACTATCTACCGGGAAAGAATAAATCCGGATAAAAATATATATTTTTTTCTGGATGAAATACAAAGCTTACCGGATTGGCAACGCTGGGTGCGACGGGAAGCGGATTTGAAAGAACATCGTATATTCCTCACCGGATCATCCGCCAAACTGTTGAGTGGGGAAATCGCCACCCTGCTCACCGGAAGGTATCTGGAATACCAGCTTTTTCCGCTGTCTTTTCAGGAAATTTTGAAATGGAACCGCATATCTTATCAAACAGAGGTTGACTGGACTGTCAATAAAGCCCTGATCCGCAATAAGCTGCTAGAATATCTGGAGTGGGGTGGTTTTCCGGAGACAGTTCTGACCGGCGATGAAGAAAAGCGAAAGAAATTGCTGCAGCAATACCTGAATGATATCCTGTATAGGGACATCGTCTACCGCTATCAGATTCGCGATGTACGATTACTGGAAGCAATTGCTTATTTCTATATTACCAATATTTCCGCTCCCCATTCCTATAACCGGATCAGAAATATCTTTGATACCTCCATCGACAATATCCGGCGCTATTCTGCTTATCTGGAAGAATCGTTTCTGCTGCTGATGCTGAATCGGTTTTCCTTCAAAGTCAGTATCCAGCAAAAAAGCAACCGAAAGGTATACGTTATTGATCATGGATTACGAAACCAGTTCGGATTCAGATTTTCTCGGGATCTGGGAAAACTGGCCGAGAACATTGTAGCAGTTGCACTCTACCAGAAAGGAGACAATTTATTTTACCATGTCAATGAGGGGGAATGCGATTTTATCGTTCAGAGAGAGCATGATTTTTCTCCCTTTCAGGTGTGCATGGGCAATCTCGAACAGGAAGATGTGCGCCGCCGTGAGCTGAAGGGATTGCTCGCTGCCATGCAGCACCTCGGTAAAACAGAGGGGACTATTTTAACTGATGATCTGGAAGAGATGTATAAAGTTGACCATCGAACGATTCATTTCATCCCGCTCTGGAAATTTTTGATCCGGAATGAATAACCATTTATTGAAAAAACAAGCTCCGTATGATGATCCCGGAATCATTTCTCACAGGGAAATCGTCTGATGCAGGAAGAAAGGCTCAAGGCACAGGGCTAAAGGACAACACAAGAAAAGACAACAAGATAACAAGCCCGTCTGGCCACCGGACAGGATACAAGATTGCAAGAGTTGCTAAATACTGCCAGATTTTCTTAAAAACCAGATTTTGGCCATTTGCCTTGATCCTTGCGCCTTGAGAAATTTTGGATGATTTCATTCCGACAATTCAACATGATGTTGATATTTTTGCCGGAAAGCCTTTATCATAAGAATCATCTTCCGGGTTTCGACATACCCTTCTGCCTCAAGACGATATAGATATACGCCGCTGGCGAGGTTGCTCGCATCCCAATCTACTGCATGTGAACCAGAAAGCAGAGAAGCTGAAAGCGGTTTTTAAGTTAGCAGTTTGCACTAAAAAAGACGCCAAGATCACAAGCCCGTCTGGCCACCGGACAGGATACAAGAAGACAAGAAAATTTTTTTTATATAAATTCTTGGTGTCTTGTAATCTTGTATCTTGTTTTCTTGTATTACCAACCGCTTTCTGCTTTCTCCTCTCTGCTTTCTCTGAGTTTAATTACCCAGAATAATCAGAAAAGGCTAGTCCTGCCGGGCATAGTGCGAAGGTGATTCCCCGAACTGTTCCTGGAAGCAGCGGGAAAAGTAGGAGAGGCTGTTAAAACCCACGTCGTAAGCGATCTGGGTGACATTCCCGCTCTGTTTTCGGAGCAGGCGAGCGGCCTGTTTCAGGCGGTAAAGGCGGATAAAAGAACTGATAGAATGTCCGGTAAGAGCCTGCAGCTTGCGATAAATATTCGAGCGACTCATCCCCATCTCCCGGGCACAATCCTCTGCACTGAAATCCATATCAGAAATATTGGCGAGTAACACTGATATTAATTTCTGCAAGAATTGGCGGTCCAGACTGGTAACGGCCAGGACATCTGCCAGGCTGTTGGGATCTGTACTGAAACGCTCCTTTAATTTGCAGCGCTGGTCAATCAAATTTTTTGTTCTTACCTTTAGCTCTTTCATATCAAAAGGCTTGGTGATGTAATCATCCGCCCCGGTTTCCAGGCCCTCCAGCTTGCTCTCGGCATCGGCCCGGGCGGTCAGCAGAATCACCGGTATATGAGAGGTTCGTTGATCCGTCTTTAATTTCTGACAAAGGGTGTATCCGTCCATCTCCGGCATCATCACATCACTGATTACGATATCTATCGGTTCTTCAATACTGCGTTCAAACCCGTCCTGGCCATTCACCGCGGTTATGATCCTATATTCATTTTCAAAATTACAGGCCATGTATTGCCGCATATCGGCATTATCTTCCACGATCAGTAATGTCGGGAGCTTTACTCCGATATCCTGAGTATTGTCTCTTAAATCATCTGATATTTCCTGAATCTCATCAACCGGAACCACTTCTTCTGGTATCCGCTCTTCCGGTTCTGCCATTGCCTCAGGGACGATCTCTTCCGGGAGCAGGTGTTCTTTACCTAATGGTAAAAGAATTTTGAAAGTACTGCCTTTCCCGGGTTCACTCTCTACTTTGATTTCTCCGTGATGTAATTCTACCAGTTCTTTTGCCAGGGCCAGTCCGATACCGCTGCTTTGCGGATGATTACCGGCTGAGTCATCTGCCTGGTAGAAACGATCAAAGATACGGGGAAGCTGATCCGGGGAGATACCGGGGCCGGTGTCTGAGATACTGATTTGAATATATTTTACTGACCCCCCTTTGATTCCCCCCTTATGCATACCTGTCCGGTGGCCAGACGGGAGGGGGGAAACAGGGGGGTTATATATCGTTACAACAACCTCCCCTCCTTCCGGGGTAAACTTCAGAGCATTGGAAAGCAGATTGTTGATCACCTTTTCCATCATCTCCGGATCAAGGTAAGCTTCGATATTATTATCAGGTGAAACGAATTGCAGCATTATATTCTTTCTTTCTGCCCAGGACATAAAAGCTAAAACCAGGGGTTTTAAAAAGGTGCTGATTTCAGTTGACCGGGCTTTCAGTTTCATTTTCCCGGCTTCGATTTTTGAGATGTCCAGCAATTGTTCGATAAGACCCTGCAACCGCTGGGCACTCCGCTGAATCAGACTTAACTGTTCCTGGGAGCCCCTGTCAGTTGTGTGTGATAACAGTTTATCCAGTGGCCCCTTGATCAAAGTGAGCGGTGTCCGGAACTCATGGGAGATATTGGCAAAAAATCTGGATTTGACCTGGTCAATTTCCTGTAACTTTTCCGCCCGCAGATGGTCGATTTCCGCCTGGTGTTTTAGCCGAAGGCGGTTCGTACGTACGCGCCATCCTGTGACAATTACCACGGCAAGAATACCAAAATACAGGATATAAGCCCACGGTGTATTCCACCAGGGGGTATAAACCACTATTTTCCCGGGCAAAAAATCCATTTTTGCCCCCCAGCCGGGGGAAATCTTTATCCATTTCAGGACCTGGGCCGAAAAATTGCTGGTCAGCATACGGGAATCGTACTCGCCATCGGCCAGGTATATAGTATGTTGGTGTAAGCTATCACCCTGTAATTTTGATAGTGCCAGGTGCAGGGATTTCAGGGGTTTCGATTTTTTTTGACCGGAGTTATTATCATCTCCCTCGCTACTCACATACAAATTGGCATGCACCTGTGAGAGTTGAAAATTATCTGAATTTAAAATAAATTTGGATTTCGGGAAGGCATGTAAATCCGTAACGGTTTGAACGGTGAAAGTATCCAGCGATAAATTGATATTCGGACCTACAAATGCAAATAAATCATTACCTATCTCAATAGAGCGATTTAAATAAATACTGCATTTTTCCTGATCCGAGAAATAAGTCTCGGTACAGTTTTCAAAATAAATGCCGCCGCCCCGCATCGCTTCATTGTGGTGAATACTTGAATTTGCACAATTTGCTGAAGCAAAATCAAAATAAATTCCACCGCCTGACTGATTTGCTGTGTTTCCTGTGATACGATTATTCCTGAGGTCAAGTCGGGAATCCTGGCAATAAATTCCACCACCATTTTCCTCTGATATGTTGTCTAAGATAATTGAGTTAATAAGGGAGGCGTTACTCACCTCAGCGATAAAAATGCCACCCCCCATCTCCTTTGCTCTGTTTTCAGAGAAATCACAATATGAAATTTCAGTTTGGCATTCCTCCGAAACCGTTATTCCCCCGCCATATACACCAAAGTTGTTTTTAAAAGTGCTGTTGACTATCGAACCCTCACACTTTTCATTGAAATTTAATCCTCCGCCGATTTTGGCATAATTTTCGGAAAAATAAGTATCATGAATCGTTATCTTTGATGAATAAAGAAGATTAATACCCCCACCGGCAAATGCTGAATTGCCGCTGAGCTGACAATTATTCAGATAACAAATGCTGTAATATTGGACATCAAGTGCACCCCCGGTAAATTTTGAGGCTGCATTATCTTTAAAGGTGCAATTTTCAAAGGTGACATTTGAGTACCAGATGGAAATACCTCCACCACCATATCGGAGTGCTTTGTTTTTTGTGAAGTCGCTATTCTGAATTATCGCCCGGGATTTTTCACAGATAAAAATGGCGCCGCCCGTATGGTGTGTCACATTATTCTGAAATGTACAATGATCAATAAGCAATTTTGTGTTGAAGCAAGCGATAGCGCCACCATATTCCCGAAAATTAACCAGGACAATTCCCCCCGGCAATGTTTCGACATATTTTATCATCTCTTTTTTGGTACTATCTATACGACCGTGAGCATACTTCATAACTGTGTGAATCATTTTACAGTTTGAGTGCGCATTTTCGAAAATAATACCTCCCCAACCGCTTACTTGATCTTTTGCTGAAAAAACAACCGGTTCTGCAGCAGTTCCTTCTGTAATCAATAATCCTTTAACAAATATCCGGTGATGACCCAGAAATGTAATATTTACGCCAGCTTCAATCAGAAGAGCTGTTCCTTCAGGAATCTCGATATCGCCGTCAATAAGATAGGGACTACTTGTCTTTGTCCATGTACCACCCACCGTCCCTTCTTGAATAATCCCTGATTTCAGTTGCGAGGTGATACACAGAATGGAAATGAAAATTAAATAAAATTTCACAAATATTCCGTTAATTATTGTTGTTATAAAGTCGTTTTATTTCCTCATCATTGAGAACTCTATTATAAATTCGTATTTCATCCAGAATCCCATTTTGCAACTCACCGATGTCGATATTTTCCGCAGCCCCCCCTCCAATGAAGATGTCTGTCAGGCCGATTTTATTCCATCGTACATTATATACCGCTCTTCGTTCAATCAGAGTGTCGTCTATCCAGAAGCTCAGAAAATGATCATCGGCTGTAAAAAAATATTGATGCCATTCACGAACATATTGGGGTTTGTATAATATTCTGATCCAGTAGAATGACCCGGAGATTTCAGTGATTATCGGTTGACCACCGATACTAAATGAAAAATTAAAATCCTGATCGCTTTTTCCAAAACCGATCCCGATGGTATCTGACCAAAATCCGGCGGAAATCTGCTTTGTTTCCGAAAAATCAAAATCTGAGGAAAAAGGAACACGAATAAAATCGTCAATCCCATCGAAGTATGCCGCACTCCGAGGATTTTCGAACCGATCCGCTACCCAGCTCACCCCAATCACCATCCCATGATTTCCGTTTCCGCTGGCATCCCGGGCATTCCCATTAAAGGGATAATAGAGAACCAGCCCGGAGTCGAGGTTAACGCGACTATGATTTTCTAAAGTTCTATGATTTTGAGAAGGGAGTATATAGTGTAAAAGCAGAAGAAGTATTATTGGTTTGTATTTAGCCATGGGACCGGTATCCCAAAAATTTGTTCAAATCGATGAAGAACAAATGAATAAAGGCCAAATTAAAATTCGTATTAATCCCATTTCAAAATAATAAAAATTTCTAAAATTGTCAATGATAAAGAGGTGTGGTATAATTTTTTCTCATATCGCTCTTCATTCTCATCTCAGCCCAATTTAATTTACCCAGGTATCTGCAAGTGGGCATATCCTATGCCTATTATTCAATTGTATCGCGTTGAGTGGAAGGCAGTAAGGTGACGTTAAATTACCTTCATGGAGTACTGGATTCAAATTGTCAGATGTTCAGGTATCTCTAAGCCGAAGCCAGATTTTTTTGGAAAGTTCCAGTTTGCTTCTATCACCAGATTTACCTAAACATCATCATTCAGCCGATCTCCCCTCATAAATCCACCTCATTTCAAATAGTTTAGCCGGCTGAATCCGAATCCTGCCACCTTAGGCGGGGTTTTTGTTCTATATGCTCTCAGAGCATCCTAAGCTGTGAATCCATTATTTTTAGTTGATTTTTTCATAAAATGCCACTAATCTTTTCTCAGCTATTTGATCTAATCATTAACTCTTTGCCCACATGCCTATAACCTTGCTGTATTCTGTAAGTGACGTGGCGGAGCTGTTGAGAGGAGACAGAATGATTTGATTTGTATAAAGCCGGCCCTCATTCGAGCCGGCTCTCCGGATGAGCTATTTTATCAATATTAACTTTTTCTGATACAGGATTCCGTTCACTTCCAGCTGGTAAAAATAAATACCGCTGGCTGCCTCAGATGCATTCCAGCTGTAGCTGTGCCGCCCGGAATTTAAATCTCCCGTCACCAGGCTGGCCACGACCTGTCCCAGAACACTATAGATTTTTAATTGGACACGTGCTTTTTCCGATAATTGAAAACTAATGGTAGTCTGATTATTGAATGGATTAGGAAACGCCGATGTCTGTACTGCAGTATTCTGATTTTTAGATAATAATACCGATTCTTCACCTTCCAGTGCTTTCATTATCGCGGCAAAGCCAGGGGTATTGGACCAGCAGGCTGCCTGTGGACCGCCAAAAGCACCGATATCATTCCTGACAGTCCCGTGGGCCGGCAGCTGAGTAGAGCCAGGATATACCGTACCCTCGGGATCATTATACATCGGATCCGGATTACCGGCGTCGATGCAGGGGGAGCGAAATCCCAGGAATAGCAGCGGCCCAAACAGCCGTGGATTGACATTCAGGTTGCCGGTTCCGGTCCAGCCACCCCTGACATCCGAATAGGTAATATCGATAGCCCCGCTTTCTATGTATACTTCCGCCGCGTCCGGAGCATAATTATTCCACAGAATTGAATTCATGACCGAAGCGGCAGAGTTTTTAGTATAAATTCCTCCGCCCTTAATCTCAGCATAATTTTTGGCTATGGTATTATTATTAATCTGGGCAAAACTGAATGCATCGCCAATCCAGCCGCCACCGCCATAGGTAGCATGATTTTTTTCAAACAGGTTGTTTTCAATAACCGGACTGCCATCCCAGATGGCAAACCCACCGCCATAACAGGGACCTGTTCCGCTGAATAAGTTATGAGAAACAATATTGTTTCGGAAATAAAGATCGTCTGGAGGATAATCAAATACCACTCCCGCGCCGTAACTGCTATTGACCGCATTCACTTCATTATGTTGTATGATATTATTAACATAGACACCTTTGCTGCCCAGTATCGACAATCCACCGGCATGCCCCCCTAACCAGAATGTGGCAGTTTCACTTTGCAAGGCCTTATTATGAGTGATAATATTTCCGGACATATATACTTCATTGGGAGGCGTTGGAGCCGACCAGGATTGAACAATTAATCCTCCACCTCCGGCACTTCCTTCTTCGGCAAATACCGTATTCCTTACAAAACTATTATTCACAATTCTTCCCGAGCTGCAAAATGACACCCCGCCTCCGCCGCTTAAAAATGAACCGTTTACCCTGTTTCCCTCGAAAACATTATTCTCCAGGATGACATAGGTCGGAATGAAAGGTGGACTGCTGGCGAATCCACCGCCCCAGCCCAGACCCAGGAGTCCATTTTCCGATTTATTACCGGTGATGATATTGTGGATTATTTTGGCACCGGAAGCCAGGCAGATGATACCACCCCCTTCTCTGAGGATATAAGGGGGTGTGTTTTCAAATGTTCCGGTACCACCGGTGATGGTAAAACCGCACAGGACCGAATTGGTATCCTCCCCGGAAACAAAACTAACCACTGAACCGAGATCCGGATCAACAGGTCGGCTACCATCAATAATGGTTTTGCTGATATGCTTCTCCTGTCCATCCAGATAAAATTTACTGGCCACGGTAATGGCTTTCCCCATATAATTGATATTTTCGTAATAGGTGCCCTCGGACACCAAAACTACATCGCCCGTTGTTGCGGCATTAATGCCATTCTGGATGGTGGGTTGGTCTGCCGGTACATTGATAATACTGCCAAAAGCCATGGATGCCATACCAATAATGAAAATGAAAAGGGATAGAATAGGACGCATAATGACCTCGATTTGTTAAGCATTAGAATAGCCAGTCTTCCCTGAAAATTTGTTCTCCTGCATTGATTTTTATAGACACCTCTTTTATTTTAATAAAACAAGTTTTTTGGTTTGTTTGAAGGATCCTGATTCCAGGCAGTACAGGTACACCCCGCTGGCTAATCCATGGGCATCCCAATCGTATTTATACTTCCCGGCAGCTAATTTTTCTGAAACCAGTGTGGTTACTTCCTCTCCCAGAATATTATAAATCCTTAGGGTGACATATCCGCTTTTTGGCAAGGTAAACTCGATAGCCGTGCTCGGATTGAAGGGGTTGGGGTAGTTTTGGAATAATTGAATCGTGGAGGGAATCAATTCACCATCAGGCGTTTTCTTTTCCAATCCGGTAATTATGGGATCCCAATCGCAGGCATAGGGTCCGCCAAAAGCCCCCATATCACTCACAATAGTGCCGCGGGCTGGCCAGAGAGCGTAACCTATGTTGAAAGGATCCTCCGGATCAAGAATATTTATATCACCGCTGTCAACACAGGGAGATTGTTCATCCAGGCAAAACCAGTGGTTGGAAGGATCTAAAAACATGGGGTCGTCATCGATATTTCCGGTCCCGAGACCAGACCACCCCTCCTGCACATCAGAATATTCGACCGTATCCACCCCACCAACCGAATGTATTCCGGTTCCATTATTCCAAATTATTGAGTTTTTTATCAGACTGTTCGAACTATTTAAGTAGACTCCGCCACCCGTGATGGCTGAATTTTGGGTAATCGTATTATTGAACAGGCGTGGTTTATTGAGAAGTAAACCACCAATATAAATGCCCCCTCCATTTATTGCACCGGTATTGTTTACAATAATATTATTGTTCAGTAAAGGACTACAGGGTATGGCATAACTCCAGAGAGTAATCCCTGCTCCCCAGCAGATCGAGTTTGCTAATGCTTTATTATCAGACACATAATTATTCGCAAATACCGTTTCTGAATTTTGATTTTGCAGGACTACACCGGCACCATAACATCTGGCGCCCACTCCTGCATTACCCTGTACTTCATTATGAGTAATAGTATTATATTTGATGACTGCTTTGGGACTGGTGAAAACAGCTAATCCCCCACCTACTCCTTGGCCTGTCCCATTCGTTAAGGCCTTGTTGAAGCGGATTACATTGCCGATAACAAACCTGTCATAAGGAATAGTGATGCCAGGATCCCCCGATCCCATTCCAATACCCCCACCCCACACACTGGGCTCTGAACATGTTCCGGTATTATGTTCAATGGTATTATTGTAGACTTTGGCATTACTGGTGAGAGATACACCGCCACCGCTGCCCATTTGACCGGTGATAGTGTTCCAGGAAATAAGGTTATTTTCAAGTATTACCCATGAAGTGTTTCCTGGTGGGCCGGCATCGATGCCACCCCCACTGACGACACCGGTAGCAAAGGCAAGTGTGTTGTACTGAATCTTGTTGTGACAAATCCTGGCTCCGGAATATTCACAGTTTATGCCACCACCACTTCTGAATCCGGGCGAGGGTGGCTGAGGAGGAGTAAAAGTCCCGCTTCCTCCTGTAATAGTAAACCCGCATAGAACAGAAGTGGTATCCTCGCCTGAAACAAATGATACTACCGAACCGCTGTCCGGATGGCCGGGTTGGCTACCGTCGATAATGGTATTATTGATATGGTTGGTGTCCCCATCCATGATGAACAGGCTGGCGACGGTAATGGCTTTGCCCTTAAAATTGAGGTTCTCATAGTAAGTGCTTTCGGCGACCAGCACCGTGTCACCGTCTAGTGCAGCGTTAATGCCGGCCTGGATGGTGGGATAGTCAGCAGGAATCCTAAGAATAGCGGGTTTCCGTTTTGCTGTCGACATACCAATTTCACCAACGTTAAACCCATAATCATAATACATATAATAGACCGAGTCCTTTAAAACCATGGTTGGCGCTTCGACTATGCCCCCGGTGTTAAATGCATAAGGATCGTCATGAGGAACGTAGATGGGATTGTTGAGAATGTCTTTTATCCAATGTATACCATCAATGCTTACGGCGTAACCAAATCCCGCCGGAACGCCGCCCAAATAGAACATTTCGTAATGGTTGGCGATTTTTAAAACCGATGGTTGCCAGGCAAAATCATCGTCCCAGCTTCCAGCCAGACCCGGTTGCAGCACCGGATCGCTTTCCGCATAGGGCGGATTGACAGTAACAGGATTATCATACTTGGACCAGTTAATCCCATCGGTAGATGTTGCCATGCCAATTTCGTATCTTGCCGTACCCGGAGGTGGCGTAAGCCCACCGGAGTAATACATCATATATCCGGTGTCCGTTTTTACTACGCTTTGAACATCAATAAATCCGGAATCCCATTCCCCGGGACTGCCTTTTTCTATTACCGGGTTATCTTTACGAACCCAATTGTCAAATGGATAAACGGATGCAGCTCGCCCGACAGCAATTCCATTGTAGTAAAGGATCAAGCTGTCTCCTTCCGTCAGCAGGGCACCCATCGATACATCAGAGGAATCAAACCCGCTACCATCTCCTTCCAAAACCGGGTTGGATGTGGATTTGTTGAAATGATAACCGTCACTTGAAGTTGCATACCCAATGGCATAGGGTGTAACCTGAAACTGGATTGTCCCTGTATAAAATAAATAAAATAAACTGTCCAGGAAAATCGTCTCAGGCAAGAACACAACACCCGAATCCCATCCCGGGCCTTTTTGAAGCACCGGGTTACTGGGATAGGCTGTGAATGGCCACTGCGGTTGTGCATAAAGTATATTTGCAACGATTAGAAAAATCAGAACTGATGTAAATATACCGCTCTTGAAATTTGATTTCATAATATACCCCTTTTTAAAATTTTTTATCTGATTTCTGATTTTGATTAAAATTTACAGGAACGGATTTATTTTGTAAATACCGGGATCACGGTATTTTTGGATCAAAAAGCCGGAAATGTCAATAATTTTGGGGAGAATTGATTTTGAGAGGTGTTAATGAAAAAGAGTGATGGAGTAATGGAATGTTGGAGGAACGGATTCTTTGTTCAAGTAATCCACTGCTCCGATATTCCCTGTTTTACAACAGATGTTCTTTCAGCGCTTTGGCAATCACATCGATCTGGGAATGCACATGCAGTTTGGCATATATATTTTTCAAATGGGTATCTACAGTATAGAGACTGATACAGAGACGATCCGCCAGGTGTTTTTTACTGTGGCCATCCACCAGCAGCTGCAGGATTTCCTTCTCCCGGGTAGTGAGATCATATTCTCCTTTGGGTTCAGCATACTGTGTGAACATTTTCAGCACCTTTCCGGCAATGGTCGGGGTCATGGCCGCCCCACCGCACAGCACATTTTGAATCGACTCATAAATTTGCCGGGGCGTGGCAGATTTCAGAAGATACCCTTCTGCCCCGCGGCACAGGGCATTGAATATCAGATCGTCATCGTCGAATACAGTGAGCATAATAATGTGGGTGGAAGGCGAAAAAGCTTTGAATTTGGGAATACCTTCGATGCCGCTTATGCCGGGGAGTTTGATATCCAGTAAAAGAACCTCCGGGGCAAAATCTTTTTCCAGAATCTCCAGCGCCTCCTCACAGGATTCGCAGGCATAGGGACAGGCCAGATTTTCGCCGGCACTAATAGCAGCCTGCAGGGACTGCCGGTAAGTGACATCATCTTCAATAATCATTACGTTGATAGTGGAAAGTTTTGGTGGATTCTTTTCCATCTTTTCTTTTCCCGGGTATCAAATTACAGATCAATATATAAATAGAATCCGGAATAATCCATACCGTAATCACGGTATCTTTCTAAAAATTTCTGACGGGATGAATAGTATAAACCAGATAAGTACTGACTTACGGGAACCTCATTCGGGGTATCATGTTTATCGGATCTCATGCCTCCCGCATAAAATAAAGGTGCATTCACACCGTAAGGGTAACCGTTGTGCCTTTTCCTGCCTCTGAAAAAATCTTCAGTTTTCCGCCGATATCAGTTGCTCGTCGGCGAATATTCTTTAATCCATCACCGCTGTACTCCCTGTCGGAATCAAAACCTACTCCATCGTCGGCCACCCGCAATATTAAACCACTATTCTCCTGCCGTAATTCTATCTGGACCGTCTGAGCCCGGGAATGCTTTATAACATTCTGCAAACATTCTTTATAGATCAAAAAAAGGTTGCGCCGAAAATTCAGGTCAACTTCCAGCGTTATGCCCTCTTCAGGAATATTAAAATTGAAATCATACATCTCCAGCATCATATTGACGGTCTCCCGCATCTTGACCAATAATTTCTCCCAATCATCATTCTCAGGATTGATAAACCAGACAATATCGCGCATGGATTCAGCAGTTAGCCGGGCAATCTGTGGAATTTCCTGCAGTCGCTCTCTTATTTGTCGGGGAAATTTCACCTTTTCCTGTAGCACCTGACCAATCAGGGCAATGCTGCTTAGATTACTGCCAATTTCATCGTGCAAATCGCTGGCAATCCGGCTGCGTATGTGCTCTTTCTCCGCTTCTCTTCGGGCCTCAGCCGTTTTTCTTTTCAGCTCCGCCACCACCGCCCGGTGCTCTGCCTGCTGTAACTGGCGAAGCTCATGCTCCCGCTGCAGCTGGAGCTCTAATTTGCGCTGACGCCGCTGTAATTCAAACCTCACTGTTCCGAATAGCAAGGTGCCAATAAGCACCGTGTACCCAATATAGGCCCAGATCGTTCGCCACCAGGGAGGAAGAATAACCACTCGAATCGATGTGCCTTCTTCATTCCACAGGCCATGATTGTTGGAACCCTTTACCCGGAAAAAATATTTTCCCGGATCAAGATTGGTGAAGCCGACACGTCGCTCATTTCCAGTATCTATCCACTCATCGATGAAACCTTCCATTTTATAGGCATACTGGTTTTTTTCCGGGTTGGTAAAATTGAGGGCGGCAAATTCAAAGGAAAATACATTGTCAGCAAAAGTCACCCTTATCTGCTTTTTAAACTGGATGGCGGTGTCCAGTTTAACACTTTTGCCAAACATTTTAAAATCAGTTAGAATAACGGGCGGAATGTTTGGATTATCCCGCATCTCTTCCGGATTAAATCCCAAAGTCCCGGAGATACCCGAGAAGTATAATTTCCCATCCGGGCCTTTGGCCGCATTTCTGCCGAGGTTGCTGTAATCCGTGAACGGCATTCCATCCCCTTGGCTATAACTTTTGATTTTACCGGTTCGAATATCATACACCGAGAGCCCTCCAAAAACCGCACACCACAGATTACCCTTCTTATCTTCCAGAATTCGCATTACCAAATCGGAGGCCAATCCATCTTTCTGAAAAAAATGAGTAAATTTCCTGGTTTTCAGGTCAAAACGGTTCAGTCCGATCATGGTTGCCAGCCACAGACCAGTGGTATCAACCACCTGAGGTTGTAAAATATCCTGCACTTCAATATTGCTTACACTATTCCGGTCTTGCGGATCGTGCCGGTAATGCTCAACGGAAACCATTTTATAATCCTCTACTCGCAGGCTGTACATCCCATTACTCGCTGTACCGATCCACAAGACGCCATCTTTATCTTCACACAGTGCCAGTACCCATAGAAACGTCTGGTTTTCAGAGTCCAGGTTATAATTATAAAATTTTCCGGTTTCTTTCTGATAGAGCTGAATGGTGGACTGGGCGGTGGCAATCCAGAAATCCCCGTTGGGCCTTTTGAGAAGATAGCGGATTGCATTATCGAGGAGTCCTACGGTTTCATCCGCCCGGTGCTTTAGATATTTAACCGCATCCGTTCTGGGATTGAGAATGATAATACCGCTATTTCTGGTGGCGATCCACAAATCTCCTCTATCGTCTTCTGCAATGGCAACGATACTGTCCCAATCGTATCCTGCCTTAGTTTCCGGAAGCGGGTGATAGTGGCGATACTGCCCTGTATGGGGATCATAACAATCCACTCCTCTGGTCCCCCCAAACCAGATTCGTCCCAGGTGGTCCACACAGAGAGCAGTAACGCCCGAATGGGACAGTGAGGCAGGATATTCGTCGGTTCGGCTGTAGAAATCGAAATGATTTTTCTGATAATCGATTTTATATAATTCCAAACCAAATACCCCGATCCAGATATTGTAAAATCTGTCTTCATAAAGAGAAATCACCATGTCCTGGGATAAATGGGTATAGTGTTTAAACCGGGGATTCTCATTTGTTATCAAATCCCGCACCGGAACCGAATTCAGATAATTATCCCAGGTGCCGATCCACATTATTCCGTTATGATCTATCAGCAAGGAAGAGATGGTATTGGAACAGAGGCTGTTTTCATTTTTCGGATCGTGTTTGAAATGTTTAAATGCTCCGGTCTTCCGATCAAACATATTCAGACCTTCCCCGTGACCGGGGGGAAATTCGGTGTGCCCTGTCCCCAGCCACAGATTACCGGAGTCATCTTCACAGATACAACTGACCACATTACTGCTGATACTTTTAGGATTCTCCGGATCATATTTGAATTTGATCATTTCTCCGGTTTCCGGATTAAATCTTATCAAACCTTCCATTGCTGTTGCAATCCAGATAAGACCCTCTTTATCCTTATGAAGGTCCAAAATGGTATTATTTGAGGTAAATTTATTGTCGATAAGTTTGTCTGTAACCGGGTAACTGGTGAATCGGGCATTGCCGGCAGGTTCTATGTTAAATTTTATTAAACCATGAGTTCCGGTTCCCAACCAGAGTGAGCCATCCTCGTTCACTATTATTTTACCAATCGAATTACTCATTCCCTCCAGGGTAGTGCTATTATATGGAGTGAATGTCTCGCTCCTGCGGTCAAAATAATTAAGACCGCCACCCATTGTGCCAACCCATAAATTTCCTTTTTTATCCTCCACAATTGAAAAAACCCAGTTATAGGAAAGTGAAGTCGAATCGAAGGGAATATTGGAATATTTTTTAAGAGTATAGCCGTCATAACGGAACAGTCCCTCAAAGCTGCTAACCCACAGGAAACCAAAAGAATCCTGGTACATACCCCGAGGGGTAACCACTGGCAGGACGTCAAATTGCGGTTCGCTGGTTTGCGATAGAGACGGGAACCCCGCCAGTTGAATGCAGAGAAGAATTACGGGGAGAAATCTGGAATCGCTCCGCAATGGCTCGAACTCCTGTATGTTGAGTCAAACCAATCTTGTGCAAGTAACTGTGTTATTCTGAATCAATTTAAATGATAAAGAAATTTCAGTATGAAATTAGTCAATTTTTGATTAATGAACAAGTGTTTATGTCTGATATTACAAATTGAATATTACAATGGAGAAATTATATGTCTTACAAATTTGAAGCAGGAAACAAAACATTCACTGTTAATGAATTCTGTGATATGAATGTTAAAATGAATACCGGGATAAGCGGAAGGATGATGTACTAGTGAGATTTTCAGGCGGACCGGTTGTTATCAGTGACAATTTAAGATCAGAATCAGGCTCCTGATTCCTGATTCCTGCATCCTGACGAAACTATGGATGGTTGAGTCCTGACGGGTCAGCCGGAGGTTGACAGGGAGTCGGGAGCCTTTGAGCCTTTGCACTTTCTCTTTGCGCTTTGCTCTATGCTCTATGCTACTATCTAATCAAAATCATCTTGTGCGTCTGCACAAATCCTTCTGCCTCCAGCCGATACAGGTAGACTCCGGAAGCCAAGTGACCGGCATCCCAGTCGTATGAGTATGAGCCGGCAGATAGTTTGTCTGCGACAAGCGTGGTCACTTCCTTTCCGATAATATTGAATATCTTCAGGCTAACTTTACTCTTCTTCTGCAGATCAAATATTATGGTTGTACTTGGATTGAAGGGGTTAGGGTAGTTTTGGTACAGCTGAAACGTCCGTGAAATATTATCAGATCTGCGCTCTAATCCCGAAACAGCAAGAGATGACTCACAGGCTCCGATATCAGGGTTACTCCCTGGAGGTGAGGGACGGGGATGACCTAAATAGCATGTTGTTGGAACTGTATACCAAATACCGCCAATTTCGATGGAGTCGATTCCTGCACCAATACATGGACTGCTATCAGATAATTCATAGTTGATAGTATCAGCAAATAGTGGATCTGCATTGAAAATACCCTTAGTGCTATCTACCCACGCAGTATCCCGAATATCTGAGTGGTACATTTCAATATCACCATAGAGATTGTTCCATACAGTACCACCTCCTGAAAAATTACCCAGGAAAATCTCACCTCCACCAGCAGATAAAGGAGTATTCCACATAATATTATTCATAAAAAATGGAACCGAATTCATAATAAATATTCCATATCCATGTTGAGCGCTATTGTTAACAACAGTGTTGTTAATGATGGAAGGTTGAGCAGTAATTCCGGCTCCCGGTGAAGGAAGGATTGTGTTTGGATTAAATCTCCATACGGTTAATCCACCCCCCAAATAAGAAGAATAATTATCAGTAATAATATTATTAAATATGATTGGATTGGGCTGCTGATCTACAACAGGTGAATATTCCCAGTAAAAAACATGAATACCTCCGCCAAAACTACGGACACCATGAAGCTCATTTCCTTTTATGATATTGTTTCTAATAATCATGTCACCGTTACTTGGCAAAACATGTTCACTTAAAATTCCACCTCCCCGAGCCATCCAACTTGAAAGAGCTGTGACGATATTATAGTTAATTTTATTGTTTTCTATAATATATTGAGTATTGATCCAAGAAACATAGATACCCCCACCTTCAGCATACGGGCCTGTAATTGAATTTGAGTTGATAATATTATTTCCAATATAGACATATTCATTTTGAGGTTCCGCTGTTCCTGCTGAAATTCCGCCCCCGCACACGGAATACTGGTTGCTATAAATAATATTATTCGAAATTTTATTATTTATAATTTTACCACTTGATTCAAACAAATTTATGCCACCTCCCTGAATTATATATTGGCCCAGAGCAGGGACATGTATTTTATCGCCAGTACCTCCTATAATCGTAAAACCACATAATACTGATGTGGTATCTTCCCCCGACACAAACCGAACTACCGACCCACTGTCAGGATGACTCGGCTGACTCCCGTCAATAATGGTATTGTTAATGTGATTGGTATCTCCATCCATGATAAACAGGCTGGCAACCGTAATGGCTTTTCCTTTGAAGTTGATATTCTCGTAATAGGTGCCATCAGAAACAAGTACCGTATCACCGTTACCGGAAAGATGGATTCCGCCCTGAATGGAGGTGGTGTCATTAGGTACATAGAAGATACCAGAGAACGAAGAAGAGGATGTTACAAACATGATTATTGTCAGGCAGAGTAGTAGATTTCTTAACATGATAAATCCCCCTATTTTTTAATCTATTGGCTACCTTATCTCATAAGAATCATCTTCCTCGTCTCCACATAGTCACCTGCCTGCAGCCTGTACAGATAGACTCCACTTGCAAGGTTGCTCGCATCCCAATCATATGAGTATGAACCAGCAGACAGTCTATCTGATACCAAGGTTGTCACTTCTTCTCCGAGGATGTTGAAAACTTTCATAATCACCTGAGTGGTCTTAGGCAGATCAAACTTAATGGTTGTACTCGGATTGAAGGGATTGGGGTAGTTTTGGAAGAGATTGTATTGATCCACAATTGACCTATTCTCCAAGGTTATACCAGAAGCCGTGCCAATAAATTTCCCCCATATCCTCAACTGGTTATATAATTTTCCATCGACAGAATCTGTCCAGCCAGAGTAAACAATAAATACCTGATTACCGGATCCTCTTGCCAGAGCTGGGGAGAGCTGATCTCTTGATTGATTTGAAACTGGTGTGGATTGTGCTACTGTTCCGGTAACGGTGATTGTTGTGTAATAAATGTCTGAGTCCATGCCGTTACGATAGTCTTCCCAGACAACAATGTAATTCGTACCATCAAATATTAATGTTGGGTGTTTTTGATTTTGGGGCTCATTGCAGATGATAATATTGTCGCTGTCAATAGGACGACCTAATTGATCTACTCTTATTCCATGAATGTCCCATGAATTACCGGAATATTCCTGCCAAACCACTAAATAGTTTGAATCGTCAAAACATACCTCTGGACATTCTTTGCTGTCACTTCCTGAGGAAATAACAAATCCATTTGTATCAAGTATATTTCCCTGCTGGTCAATCAGTGTCCCATAGATTTCAAATAATCCATTTCTGTGATCCTGCCAGACAGCGAGATAGTTTGGCCCGCCATAAGCAATTGATGGGGATGATTGAACGCTGTCTTTTACAGAAATCCTGATACAGGTTGAGTCAAGTAAATTTCCAGTTGCATCAAGCCTACGTCCATAAATTCCTTGATCTGACTGATTATAAATATTGGAATTTTCCCAGACATAAAAATATTGTGAGCCATTAAAGCAAACACTTGTATTACTGAAAAATTGCCAGAAAGAATTATTTGTAATGTTTATCGTATCAAGTATGATTCCATTGGTAGTTAACCTGTTCAATATAATTTCAGAACCACCAGAAGGCCAGCCCCAACCACCTTTGGAGAGCCAGTTTTGTTCCATTGCAATCAAAAAATCATTTTCAATTGAAATACAATTGGGATTATGATATCTAAGATAACCATATCTACCCTGTTCTTCACCTGACGCCAAAGTATAGCCATTGGGTTCAACTATATTGCCAAAGTTATCTACAAAAGTGCCCCTAATATCATCAGGCATTCCACCGGCATCATTATCTAATCCAATACGGCACTGATCCTCCCAACTGACTAAATAATTTGTTCCGTTATACGCAACAGAGGGATTTTGTTGGGGGTTAGTGTTAATCTTTAACAAAGGTTGTGGTGGAGTTGTTACAGTAAAATTGGTATCCAATGTGCAGTAGATCATATTATTAATCCCATACCAAATTTGGTGTGTTGTTAATAAAAACTGATCTCCTGTGTAGACGAGAGGTCCTATGTATTGATGGTAGGAATACATTGAATACGGTTGGAAGGTGGAATCAATTAATACACCCGCCCGATCAATAACAAATATTCCAATACTGCTGACTGCATCAACTATTATGACATAATTTTCACCATCAAAACATGCGGTTGTTTCTGTACCTCCACCCCCAATAGACGCATCTTGAACATTTCCAGCATTGTCAATAATTTTAATATGTAGATTCCGGTAAGACCAATAGACCATAAAATTATTACCATCAGTAGTTACATGGGGATACTTATTGAATATATCTCCACTAAGAAATATATGGCCAAGAACAGTACCACTTGTAGTTACTCGGGAACACCTGACCTCTCTTTGAGGGCTTTTACAAAGCTTATAGGTTATAAGATAGTGAGTCCCGTTGAATGCAATATGCGGATTTCTTGTTAGCCATCCGGGTGATGTATACACCAGTATTCCTTGTGGATCAAGGACTTGACCTAAAGGAGTAATACGGCTCGCCAAGACTTTTCCAGCAGTTGAATGATAATTTCCAAGATCAGTCCATGTTACCATATAGTTTGTTCCATCAAAAGCAAGTGCAGTATTTGCAGCTCCATAATCACTGATTGCTTTGGTGGAGATCAAAAAGGGATTCAGGTCAAGAGTAGTACCTAAAGAATCTAAACGAATTCCATACAGATTGATGTCATCGACCCAAACGACCAAATAATTTGTTCCATCAAATTTTACCGACGGGTTGATTTCACTACCAGGACTTTCTGAAACAGAAAAAATACCAGGATGGAGAATATTTTGATTCCTATCAAAAAAAGCACCAAAAATATCACTATCATGGATAATGTTTGGATCGGGATCCACCTCAGTACTTGACCAAACCACTAAATATTTATTATTAGCAAACACCACATCTGAATTGTGGCTACAGCAACCATGGTCATGATAAAGATCCCCGAGATTGACTGGTAAAGTATCGAGAAGAAATTCGGTGTTAATCTGGCTAAAAGAATTTTGGAAGATTAAAAAGGTAATAAATGAGGTTATTAATATTTGTCTCATCATAAATCCCCCTGCTTTTGATTTTCATCAATAATCTATAAAAACAGACCGCTATCTGTCTAATACTCTGGGGTCAAATTTTGCCACAGTGGTTGCATGTCGAGGTAAATATCAGGGAAAGATGATAAAAATTATTGAATATGTAGAGGAAAGAAAAGAAGTATATTCCAGAAATATAAATTATATTTTATTAAACCTTAAAGTTTTATATTTCTTTTTTAAACATCGCATTGCGGACATATTGAGAAGGCAACTCTCCGAATTGTTTTTGAAAACAGTGTGAAAAATACGAAAGGTTATTAAACCCGACCTCGTAAGCAATTTGAGAAATATTGCCGGAATGTTTTCTCAAAAGCCGCGCAGCCTGCTTCAGCCGGTATAACCGAACAAAAGAACTGACTGAATGTCCGGTAAGTGCATGAAGTTTCCGGTAAAATTGTGACCGGCTCATTCCTACACTTTTTGAGAATTCTTCAGCACTGAATGCAGGATCGTCCAGGTGCTCCTGCAAACAATTGACGACTTTCTTCAGGAATTGTCGATCCAGGCTGGAAATAGCCAGGACACCAGGCAAACTTTCCGGATCCCTGTCGAATTTATCTTTCAGCTTTCTGCGGTGCATTATAAGGTTTTTAACCCGAACCTGCAGCTCTTTTACCTCAAAAGGTTTGGAAATGTAATCATCTGCTCCCAGTTCCAGCCCCTCCAGCTTGCTCTCCATATCTGCTTTGGCTGTTAAAAGGATTACCGGAATGTGTGAGGTCCTCTGGTCGGATTTCAACTTTTTGCAGAAGTCAAAACCGTCCATCACCGGCATCATGACATCGCTGATAATTAAATCCATGTTGCCTTTAATGGCTTTCTCAAAACCCTCTTTGCCATCTAATGCGGTAATAATCCGGTAGTCCTCCTCCAGATAGTCTTTGATATATTTCTGCATGTCGGTATTGTCTTCTACGATCAGCACACCCGGTAGCTTTTTATCTTCATCTTGCTCTGAATTTCCTGAACGAGCAGTGTCAACCGATACACGATCTCTCTCTTCTGAACGAACGGCAGACACAGTTTCTTCTGCTTTTACATCCACCGTCTGTTTTCCAGGGATCTTCTTTTCCCGTATTTCTTGATCTGCTATCTCTTCTCCCTTCAAATGCTCTTTTCCCAACGGTAATTGTATAGTGAACACAGATCCCTGTCCAACCTCACTCTGTACATCAATGGTCCCATGATGCAGCTCCACCAGCTCCTTGGTGAGAGCCAATCCGATGCCGGTACCTTCATGAATCCGGGAAATTGAGTCATCTGTCTGATAAAAGCGATCGAAGATGCGGTTTAGCTTATCAGGTGAGATGCCTGGCCCGGTGTCGGAGACGCGGATCACAATTTTTTTACCTGACCCCCCTTTATTTCCCCCCTTATGCATACCTGTCCGGTGGCCAGACGGGAGGGGGGACACAGGGGGGTTAAAAACTGACACTTCAATCCGTCCTCCGGAAGGCGTAAATTTCAGCGCATTGGAAAGCAGATTGTTTACCACTTTTTCCATCATTTCAGGATCCACATAGACCCTTACAGGATCTGATGGGGGGATGAATTTCAGCTCAATCTTCTTACTTTCCGCCCATGAAGTAAAGTTGTAAACCAGAGGTTTCAGAAATTCACTCAATTCTAATTCCTGTGCCTGAAGCTTCATTTTCCCGGCTTCCAGTTTTGACAGATCGAGGAGCTGGTCGATCAGTCGATGCAATCGATAGGCACTCCGCTGCATGACATTCAGGTTTTCCCTGGACTTTTCGTCGGTTGTCCAGGACAGCATTTTTTCCAATGGTCCCAGCAGCAGGGTCAGTGGTGTCCTGAATTCATGGGAAATATTGGCAAAGAAGCGGGATTTGGCCCGGTCAATTTCCTGCAGCTTTTCTGCCTGCAGATGCTTAATCTCAAGCTGATGTTTCATACGCAGACGCCTGAGCTGTGCACGCCAGGTGACCGCAATCGTCAGGCCAATTAATAAAATATAAACTGTATAAGCCCAGCTTGTCTGCCACCAGGGTGGCAGAATTATCACTTTGATGGAAGTCCCTTCCTCGTTCCAGACACCATCATTATTGGAGCCTTTCACTTTGAATACATATTCACCCGGATCCAGATTGGTATAGGTTGCCTGACGGTTAAAAGCATCTGTATATACCCAGTTGGGATCAATGCCCTCCATTTTGTACATATATATGTTTTTGTTTGGTTTTATATAATTCAAAGCTGAAAATTCCAATGAAAATATATTTTGATTATGATGCAGAGTGATTTCATCTGCGAAGGTGATTGATTTTTTCAATGGGGAATTTTCACCGGGTTGTACTGATTTATGAAATAATTGAAAATCGGTCAGATATACCGGTGGTTTGATTTTATTATACCTGAAACTGTCCGGGTGAAAAATACAGAAACCATTATATGATCCAAAAATTAATTCTCCAGAATGGGTTTTGCATGAAGATGTCCATACAAATTCATTACTGGGTAAACCATCTTCAGTGGTTAGAGTCAAAAAGGTTTCCCCTTTTGGATCAAACCTGCAAATTCCTCTGGTTGTCCCCAGCCACAAATTACCGTCATTATCCTCCTGAATACTGACAATTATTTCATCAGGCAAACCGTCCTGTTTGTGATATCTTACAAAACTATTATCTTTTTCCAGATATTTGTTCAACCCTACTCTGGTACCGATCCATAGAGTTCCTGAGTTATCCCGATATATAATTTTTATTGCATTATTGCTGATACTCTTTGGATTATTTTGCTGATGTTGAAAGTATTTTATTTTTTTTGAAGAGAGATTAATTTGGTTTAATCCGCCATATTCCGTCCCAACCCAGATCATTGGAATGGAATCTTTGACCTCGGAAAAGACGTAAGTTATGTAATTATCACTAATTGAATGAGGACTATTGGGTGAATTTAAATAGGGCGTAGCTTTTCCAGTATTAAGGTTATATTCATACAATCCTGACCCTGCAGATCCCAACCATAGAATCTTATCTTTATTTATTGGATCATTTGCCATCCATTGCAGCATTGACAGGGGGTATTTTCTTGAAAACCTTTCTTCACCTGTTTCAAAATAATCTAGCCCCGAGGTAGTACAGACAAATAAATTATTTAATGAATCTTCACAGACAGTTGCTACCTCATTTGTCAGTATTGTTTCAGGGTCACCGGGGTCATGGGTATAATGGGAAAATTTCTGTGTACTTCTATCAAATTTATTCAGACCTCCCGTAAAAGTTGATATCCATAATGTCCCTTTTGAGTCTTCATAAATAGTTGTTACACTGTTATTATTAAGACTATTACTGTTCTGCTCATTTTGATGCACCTTTATCTTTTTTCTCGGTTCATAGGCTTTTACCAGGCCCTCACCGGTACCTCCAATCCATATAATTTCATAAGTATCGTCAAAAATAAGGCTTATTACATTTTTTTGTATTTCATTTTCATATCTGTAGAATTCTTCTGATTCTCTGTCAAATATGTTGATTCCATGTCCATATAACCCGATGATCCAGTTTCCATTATTATCGATCTTAATATCCGATACCCAATTCCCGCCAATTGATTTAGTATCATTATCATGATGATAATATCTTTTTAATTCGACAATATTCTCTCTTTCGCGGTCCAGTACAACCTTGGTGAGTCCTTCCGCAGTTGCCAGCCATAAATGACTATCATCATCTTCTGTTATAGCTGATATAAAACTAAATCCAAGACTATTCTCATCTTTTTTGTTAATATGAAATGACTTGAAATCATTTTTCTTATAATCAAACCTGGTAAGAGAAGAACTCCAACCCATCCAAAGTAAGCCGGATTTATCTTCATATATGGAATATACCTGACCATTTCTTATGGCTGAATTTTTTGATGAGTTTTTATTTTTACTGTATTTTAGAAATGTGGATGAATCTTCTTTTAGTAAATTTAAACCATTATCAAATGTCCCAATCCAAAGATTATCTGGCCTATCTCTATAGACAAATGTTATAAAATTGTCGCTGATACTCTTGGTATCCTGAGGATCGTGCTTATATTGAGTGAAACTCTCTGTTTCCATATCAAATTTATTTAACCCATTACAAGTGCTTATCCATAAAATCTTACCGGGATATTTCGGGTCTTCATAAATTCTTTGTATTAATGCATCACTAATACTGTTGGGATTATCAGGATCCGGATGATACACTTTATAAGTGTAACCATCATATCGCATAAGCCCGTAGGGTCCACCAATCCAGATAAATCCATTACTGTCTTTTAGGGTACACAAGACATGATTAGGAGAATATTCCCCCACATTTTGGATTTTTTCAAAAATCAAATCGTAGGGTTGACTGAATAAAAATTTTGAAATGGATAAAATGAGAAAGAATACGCAAATACTTATTTGATTCTTCCGAATCATTGTTCGTTCAGACAATATTTGTTTTAGATGAATTTACAAATTTAACAGAGAATTTACAAGAAAATGTAGTGCATAAATGAAAAAAATCATCATATAAATTTCACTTTTATGATGATGATCATAGAAGAAAGAATTTATAAACACAGACATTATCTTTAAAGAAATCCGAAACGCCTGCTAAAATACATATCAGGATAATTTCACCGAAATTTTGTAAACGGAGGGCAATTTACCGCAGTAGATGATAAATTTTACGAAATTATGTGATTTTTTTAAGAAAGAGTAGGCTCTTATCAGAGTCAGCTTTCTGTTTGAAACCCCATCAACACCCTCTATAAAACCACCAGGCCAGATCCAATTGACCTGGCCTATGGTGGCAGGGCTATCTCATCAGCACCATCTTCTTCGTCTCCACATAGTCCCCTGCCTGCAGCCTGTAATAATAAACACCGCTGGCATATTTGCCCGCATCCCATTGAAATTCATAGGAACCGGAAAGCAGAAAATCAGAAAGCAGGGTGGCGACTTCCTCTCCCAGGATGTTGTAAATTTTTAGAGTGACTTCCGTATTCATCGGCAGTTCGAACTCGATGGTTGTACGCGGATTGAATGGATTTGGGTAATTCTGGTATAGTGTCAGGTTAGCGGGAATAGCTTTCACTTCAGATGCTATGGCAGTTGTGGTGTCATCCAGATAATATACTGTCAGGCGCGGATGATTCATGAACCATTCATCATCATTGTCTGCAAAATAGAAATATCGGTCATTGGGATAAGTATCCGCTTTTTCAAACAGGATTCCGCAGTTGCTGTCCGGGTGATCGATCCACGTCTGTATCAATTCAGCAGGCAGATTCACCGTGCCGTCAAAAGAAATACCTGTACCGTCACCTTTTATCATGAAGGCAGCTACCGGATCTGCTGCACGGTCGCTGTTTCCCTTGCAACCCGGCACTTCCCAGGTTTCAATATTATGCCTGGCTGAATTCCAGGTAACTTCTCCTGTCTGGGCATCGGCATGATTTCGTCCCTGCCCTTCGTTCCAGTTTTTCAATATTTTGTATATCCCGATATTCGCCACATGAGAGCTGTTGGTGGTATTCTCCACACCTCCGGCAAATATAAAGGTTAACTTGCCGCCGATAATCCTCTTCCCGGCTAAATGCTGTTCCAAATCTCTGAATTGTACCAGACCGGAATCCCACCAGTACAGGGTATCAACTGCAGTTGAGCCACGAAGCCCGTAATTGCTGTTGGGATAATTATGATAAATAACAGTTGCCTCACATCCGTCATAACCCTCCAGACCATTCTGGAAAACGATTTCATGATGTCCATCCGGTTTAAAAGGGAATATTGCTTCATTACTATCCTCAAAAGCTGATGACAGGGCTCGAACTGCGAAATAATGTACTGAATCAGGCTCCAGGCCTGTTATCTCATATTCCAGTTCATAGGTTTCATAATCTGGGAAATCAAAGTTTAACGCACCTTCTTCAGTGGAATGAAATATCTGATAGAGGACAGAATCAACTGACTTTGCTTTCCACCAGGTTATTTTTACCTTGCCTGGTTCATCCGGAAATCCCGATACCTCGGAAACACCATGGAATTTACGCTGCATGACTTTATTTCTGAAATTTCCTAAAATAACAGGACCGGCAGTACTGGGATGGTAGGTACTTTCGATATGCAGTTGTGTGCCATAAAGGGGCATGGTTATATGTTTAACAAAAGTGTTATAACAGGTCCGGGTAGTAGCATAATTCTGATAACAGTCTGGAATATCCACGATGCTGAAACTATGTGCAGCCCAGGCAGTGTAGGGATTGGGACTGCCGTTAAAAATTTCATCATTCATGTGAATATCAGCTGTCTGATAGCCCTGCTCACCGCTCCTACGGGCACAGATACTTCCCTGTGCCATTTGTAAAAATTGGTGCCCGGCGCAGAAACCAAATGCAGGCCGGCCGGGATTTTTCAGGAGTTCGATATAGGAATTCAGGCTGCCGTCATAGAATGGAACATCCGAAGTAGATCCACCTTTTATCAGGAAAGCATCGGCGTCAACCGAATCTGCCCGTTCAGGCGAGGCATAATACCAGTTGTCGGTAACAACATATACATTTTCAAAACTTAAGTAGTTGTTCATAAATACAGGTATTAAGCTGGGAGGAGAGGCGGGTTTGTCGCCATATTCCACTGTATAGATAATTGTGGAATCCTGATATGCATTTTCTGAACTAAAGAGTATTTGAGGAGAAGTGTTTTCTTCAATATGCCGATCAGCAGGGGCAAGATCACTGCTGTATATCGGGTCTATCTGAGCAATAATGACGGATGTCAGTGAAAAAAACAAGGTAACAGCTAAAAATGAAGAAAAGTATTTCATAACAGACGTCCTTTTTTTCTGTTAAATATAAATCAATATACAAAACAATAATTTGTTAACAATACCGATCATTTTTTTTGAGAAAGGAGTAATTTCGAGGGGATTGTAAGATTTTTCTGTATAATTGCGAGAAGCTGCCCATTGAAATGTTCAAACAACAAGACTGTGTATTTCAAAAAACCTTTTCTATAAGAATGATACGATGCCACTTTAATAGCACAGGACCAGGTAATTTTTTCTGATGTTAGGGGTTGTATCAAAAGTCAAAATATGTGTATAAATATGAATATCGCCTTTCAGAATGCACTTATTAACTCACCCCCAACCCCCTCTCTTGACAAGAGAGGGGGCGAAGGGGGTGAGTTCATTTAAATCACGATTATAAATAATAATGTATATATTTCCATTAAATTGGACTTTTGATACAGCCCCATACCAGACCATGTTTTTTGTGAGGAGAATCCCTGGTTATCAGCCGTCCCGATGGGACGGATAGGATGGCGGGAAGATGCGCTTCCCCGGCGATGAATTTCCGGGGTAAAGTCAAAGGAGATATATAAAAATTCATTGACGCCCGGAACAGTGATAGAAAAAACCTTATTTTGGACAGGAATGGTAAAGAAAAAGAGATTATTATAGATATTTCTGGGAATTCACAGTTTGTTTGTTATATGAATTCCGATAGCACTATTGCAATCGCTTTTGAGCTTGAAGATGCATCCGGGAATAAAGCTTCATTTGTAATACATATTTCTGATAATGCGGAATCTTAAGATTAAGTTTTTTAGCCAGTGACACAATCTTTCATATATGTTATCTCATATATGAAGTCACCCGTTTTAATTTTTCACCGCCAGTATACCGTTATATTCCTCCATGGATTTTAGTACGCCCAGAGCCTTATCCACTGTTTCGTCATACTTGAGAAGAGTGGCAATTCGCCCCGAGGTTCCGCCCAGCTTTTCAGCAAATTCGGATTCAAGCGCTTTCTTGACCTCTTCCACATTCCGGTCGAATTCTGCCTCTTTTTCATTTTCCAATTTCTGCAGGGCAACCTTCACCAGATCCATCAGATCCGCATCATAATTCTCTTCCTGGGCAATTCCGATAAATGATTTCAGTTCTTCTTCACCCTCAATCTCAAAAGTCATCTTCTTCTCGGCCAGATAACTGCGAAAATCATTCAGAATTTCCGGAGTAACAGTAAATCCATTGGTAAGATCTATCTCCGGATGGTCAGCCAGATAATCCACGGTAAACTGAAAAAAATGTCCTTCTGCCCAGATAGCAGCCACGTATTGATCCACCTTCTCGGGAGTTACTTCGATATCAGGTTTAATTCCGCCGCCGCCATGAACGACTCGTCCATTTTTGGTGAAGTAATTTTTATGGTTATCATAATCTGTGCTGTCACTCAGATCCAGAAACACGTTTTTATTCTTTTTATAATCCTCTTTTTGAATACAGCGTCCGGAAGGTATA